>DAHWHT010000215.1 GCA_027335515.1 Clostridia bacterium | reverse complement strand
CGCACGCAGCGCCTGGCGGGCTACTATGCCGAACTCTTGACCTCGCGGACCCACGGGGCCGAGGTCCGCCTGTGGGGGTTGGCGGACCTCCTGATCGAGCGGTGGCGGCAGGCGGAGAGTGGACGCGTCGAGGCCGTTCTCGGCCTCGACGCAACGAACACGCTGCGTGGGCTGACCGGCATGGTGGGCATGCCAGCGGTCTTCGGCCTCGCGCTGGCTTCCGTCGCGCTGTTCGGTGGCCGTGTGCCGGCCGGAAACGCGGCGTTGACACTCGGGGCCCTGCGCAGCCTCTTGATCCTCATTTCGCATTACGGGGGCAGCGTCCAGGCTTTGGTGGGCCACGCTGGTTACGTCTCCGATCTTCGGGCGTTGCAGGCCCTGCCCCGGGAGGATGGTCCCGCGGTTCCGGCGGCTCTCCCCCCTCTTCTTCGCCGGGGCATCCGTCTGAGAGAGGTCACATACCGCTACCCCGGCGCCGACACGCCCGCCCTACGCGGGATCGACATTGAGATTCACGCTGGCGAGGTGGTGGCGCTGGTCGGCGCCAACGGCGCGGGCAAGACGACGTTCGCCCATCTCGTCTTGGGACTGCGCACTCCTACCGAGGGCGCGGTCCTCTACGACGGGGTCGACTTGCGGGACGTGCCGCCTGTGGAGGTGCGCCGCCGCTGTACCGCGGTCTTCCAGCAGCCGTTGCGCTACCCGGAAACGCTCGGCCGCAACGTGGCGCCATCGTGTGACGCCGCCGCAGTGGAACGCGCCCTTGCGATGGTCGGACTCGGCTCGACGAGGGCGACCTCCCACGACGCCGCGATCATCGGCCAAGACCTGCCGCTCGGCCCCGAGTTCGGCGGCGTCGACCTCTCGGGTGGCCAGTGGCAACGGGTGGCCATCGCCCGGGCGTTAGCGCGATCCGCCGCCGATGTCGCGGTGTTTGATGAGCCCACGGCCGCCCTTGACCCCTTGGCCGAGGTGGAGTTGTTCCACGAATTTGCGCGGCTGGCGGCTGGCCGCACGACCATCCTCATCTCCCACCGCCTCGGCCCGACGCGCATGGCCGACCGGGTGCTGGTGCTCGATGAAGGGCGTGTTGTGGAGGATGGCCCGCCAGCCGTTCTATTGGTCGCGGCCGGGCCCTTCGCCCGCATGTTTGCCGCGCAGGCGGAGTGGTATCGATGACGCGCGCATGGCGCCTCGCGCTCCGGGTCTTTGGCCGCGATTGGCCGCTGCTGCTGCTTGATGGGGGGCTTGTCGTCGCTAACTCGGCTCGGCCCGGCCTTGCGGCCATCCTGACCGCCCGGTTCGTGGACGCCTTGGTGGCAGGTCGTGGCGTGCTGCCCTGGGTCGGGGCATGGGTTGCGCTGCAGACAATGGAGGAACTCACCAACGTCTTGGGCAACGGGCTAGTACAGGGGCGGCTGGCCGCCCGCGCGGGCCTGCGGGTTCGCGAGATGGTCCTGCGCCGGGCGTCGGGGGTACAGCTCATTGGGTTGCAGGGTGCCGACTTCCACGACCGCTTGGTGCGGGCGGCCGCCGACCTCCCTGGCCGCCTGGATCGCTGGATGCGCACCGGGATGTGGATGCTGAACGCCGGTCTCTCCACGGCCGGAGCGGTCATTGCTCTGTTGGCGCTCGGGGCCGGCCCGTGGCTGCCGGCGGCGCTGGTCGCGGCGGCGGCCGTCGGCATCTGGGTCAGCGGCCGGCTGACCACAGCGGAACTGCGCCAGTCGCGGGACGGGGCGCGGCCGGCGCGGCTGGCCGGTGCCTGGGCGGGGCTGCTGACGTCGCGGCATCCGGCACCCGAGGTGCGCCTTTTCGGTGTCGCGGCGTGGGTGCGCGAGCGCTGGGCTCAGGCTTATCGCGACGGGGCGAACGTGGACCTGGAGGCCGCGGATGCGCGTCTCCGCTGGGGCGGCGTCGAGGCGGCGGCGGGCCTTGGCGCGCAGGTGACGGTCCTGGCTCTGGCGGCGGGGGCTGCGGTGGCGGCGGGGCCGGCGCGCGGCGCTGGCGTGTTCGCCGGGGTGTTGACTGGTGCCATGATGGTTCGGGGTTACTTTGGAATGACGGTGGGCGCACTCGGGGGCCTGGGCCGGCACGCGCGGGTCATCGACGACCTCGCGCAGGTGCTGTTCGAAGGGGATGCGGAGGGACGTACCCGGGAGGTGGTGCCTGTGGCCGCTTCCAGCGTCTGGCGGCAGCCAGCCCAAGTCGCATGCGAGGGTGTCACCTTTCGTTATCCTGCGGCGGCATCCGACGCGCTCCGCGGCACGACGATGAGCGTTGCCCCGGGCGAGGTCGTGGCGCTGGTCGGGCCGAATGGTGCGGGCAAAAGCACTCTGGCGGCGGTGCTGCTGGGGTTGTACGCGCCGTCGGGCGGGTCCGCGGTTGTGGGGCTCCCGGCCGGGGCGGTGCTGCAGGACTTTGCCCGGTACACCCTCATGGTGCGGGACAACGTCGGTTTCGGCGACCTGCCGCGCTTGGCGGATGACGCGGCGCTTCGGGCCGCGCTGGGTGAGGCTGGATCGGCCTTGGCTTCGGCGCCCCTGGATGACTGGCTGGGGTCCGCGTTCGGCGGCCGCGACCTCTCCGGCGGGGAATGGCTGCGTGTGGCCATCGCCCGCGGCGTGGTGGGGCGGCGGCCTTTTCTGGTGCTCGACGAGCCTACTGCTGCGATCGATCCGGTGGCGGAGGTCGCCTTGGTCCGCAGACTGCTGGAGGTGGCGCGCGGCCGCGCGGCCGTGGTGGTGTCCCATCGCCTGGGCGTTGCCCGCATGGCCAACCGCATCCTGGTGATGGAAGGCGGGCGCGTGACTGAGCAGGGGGCCCACGAGGCACTCCTGACGATGGGCGGGCTGTACGCGCGGATGTGGAGGGCGCAGGCGGCGTGGTATGCGGCACCGGGGGAGCCCGCTCGGCCCGAATGAGCCCAAGCATCTCCCCGTCCACCACCTGGGATTCCCGCGTCCGATGGCCTCACCGCGGCCCTTGGAGGGGACCGGGCGCACGCCGCCCGCGCCCGCGCGCACGGGTCCTACCGACGGTGCGGACTGCGCGCGATCGTTCGGGAGGCCCGCATGTCTCCCGCGAGCGCGGCCCTGCGCGCGTTCCTGCATGGGCGGGCCGATGGTATTTGTCACTGAATTGCCGCGGTACGTGCCCCCGGTGTCACCTTTGCCGGCGAGCCTCTGGGGGCGCGCTCGGGGGCGGCGCACATGGGGACAGGTATCTTGCGCGCGTTAAGGTCATTTAGCCTGAGCGCCTCCACCTGCAGCAGGCCGCCGCCGGGACGGCGCATCATGCTGGATCCGTATAACCACGACGACATTGTGGCGTTGGACGTATGATTGTAGCCTTCGCTACCCTGTGGAGTTTCGCAGATTTAACGCTGAGGGGGGGGGTAGCCAGGAGTCCGCTGCAAAAGTCCCTTTTCGCCAGCCCGGTCCCCACAGGTGGTATCCCTGCTCGGTCGACGTATGCAACCTGTGGTGTTTGGACGATTCCAGACCGACCCTTGCAGCGCCATCCCAGGTTTAGCCCTGGGGTGCGGACGGATCCAACGGGCCCTTGGGCGTCCACCCGGGTCGGCTGTAGGCGGCGCGCGCGCGGGTGGCGATGCCGCCGCGTTCGCCGAAATCCCCCTCGATGCGCAGATACAGGGGATCGCAGGCCGCCACCAGGTCGGCGAGGATGCGCTGGGTCAGGTGTTCGTAGTAGATGCCGACGTTGCGATAGGTGAACAGATAGTACTTGAAGGACTTGAGTTCCAGGCAGCGGGCGTCCGGCACGTAGACCACCCGCAGGCGGCCGAAGTCCGGGAGTCCGGACCAGGGGCAGACCGAGGTGAACTCGTCGGTCGTCAACTCCAGGACGAGTTCCCGACCGGCATAGGCGTAGGGGAAGGTGTCCAGCAGGTCGGCGCGCACCGTTGAAGGGTCGGCGGTGTCAAACCGCATCCGGTCCATTTCATCCTGAATCGGTGGGCGCTGCATGGGCGATACCTCCGCGCGTGAGTATAGCCGGGCGTGCTCAGACCCGCACGGCGGTGTTGCGCAGCGTGCCGACGGCCGGGGTCGTGATCGCAACGCGGTCGCCCGGCTGCAGACCGAAGTCGTCGGGAGGCACCGCGCCGGTGCCCGTCAGCAGCACCGTCCCAGGCCAGAGGGGATTGTGCGCCCGCAGGTGCGCCACGAGGTCGCCGAACCCACGCCGCATCTCGGACGTATGGGTTCGGCCTTCCCACACCGTCTCCCCGCCGCGCTCGACCGTGCAGCGGATGGCAAAGCCACCGGCGGGGGCCGCCGCGGCGACCAGGATGGCGGGACCGATGGCGCAGCCGCCCTGAAAGATCTTCGCCTGGGGGAGGTAGAGCGGGTTGGCACCCTCGATGTCGCGGGCCGTGACGTCGTTGCCGAGCGTATAGCCAAGAATGCGTCCGTCGTCGTCCAGGACGAGGCCCACTTCCGGTTCGGGCACGGTGAGGTGCGCATCGCCGCGCAGGCCGATGGCACCCCCCGGCGCGACGAGGCGCTGAGCCGTGGCCTTGAGGAAGAGTTCCGGGCGCGCGGCACTGTAGACGCGATCGTAGGGGCTGGTGCCGCCGTGGGGGGCGCGCTGCTCGCGGTCCCGGGCGTCGCGGCTGGCGCGGTAGGTGACGCCCGCGGCCCAGACTTCGGGGGATTCGATCGGGGCCAACAGTTCCCCGGCCGCTTCCAGCACCTCAAGCCGGCCCACCACCCGTCCGGCCGCC
>DAHWHT010000213.1 GCA_027335515.1 Clostridia bacterium | reverse complement strand
CGGCGTGGGCCGCCGCCGCACCCAGGGCCTCGTCCAGCGCGGTGCGCAGTGCGTCGAGGCCGCGGCCGTCCACCGTGGAGACCGGATACAGGGGTGCGTCGGCAAAACCGCCGTCCGCGAGCAGGGACCGCACCTCTTCGGCGACCAGTTCCAGCCAGTCCGCATCCACCAGGTCGGCCTTGGTCAGCGCGACGACCGCCCGCGGCACGCCGAGCAGCAGGGCGATCTGCAGATGCTCGCGCGTCTGGGGCATGACGCCCTCGTCGGCGGCAACCACCAGCAGGCAGACGTCCATGCCGCTCGCGCCGGCGACCATCGCCTTGACGAACCGTTCGTGTCCGGGCACGTCGACCACCGCCGCGCGGCGCCCCGAGGGCAACTGCAGGTCCGCAAACCCAAGTTCGATGCTGATGCCACGCCGCCGCTCCTCGGGCAGCCGGTCCGTGTCCACGCCGGTCAGGGCCCGGACCAGCGCCGTCTTGCCGTGGTCAACGTGCCCGGCCGTGCCGATGATCCCCGGCGGGGCGTCGGCCGGCGCGCCGCTCAAGCGAGTGTCACCTCGGCCGCCAGCGCAAAGGGGGTCGGCCGGCCGGCTACGCGCAGCCAGCCGTCCACCCCGGCGGTCACCGCGTAGCGCCCCGCGGGCAGGTGTCCCACCCACAGGGTGATGGCGTGCGTTTCGCCCGCCTTCCATTCATGGGCGCCGGCGACGCTGCGGTCGCGCAACCCGGTGGAGTGTCGCGACACGGGCCGGCCGTCCGCCCCGCTCACGGTGATATCCAGGCCGGAGGTGCGATGGGCGCGCAGGAAGCAGGACTGCTGCACACGCGCCGTCAGACGCAGCGCCACCACCCGGCCGCCGCTGGACCCGGCCTCCAGGGCAAACGCCGCCAGGGCGTGCGCGTCGCCTTCGGCCAACGGGCGCCAGACGGTATCGGCGGGCAACTGATCGAGGCGGTCGTCGCACGCCGCCACCGCCAGGGTGTCGACGACGCCGCGCAGGTGGCGCAGTTCCCCCAGTCGCGCCGCCGGCACGTCGACCGTCAACCAGCCGATATGCACCCGCTGCAACACCCGCGCGTCCACCGTCGCCAGCGCCGCCTCGTCAAATGCCGTGGGCTCCACTTCGGTGCTCACCCGCAACCGCACGCCGCTTCCCTCCCGCCGCCGCCCGACCATCCGCCCGCTTCGTTCGCCCCTCGGCGTCCGCCCCCTCCCGGCCGGGCCCGACCCAAAGGCCCGGGGCGGAAGGCGGAGAATGGGATCCGAGGGGGATTGCCCGCATGCGCCCATGCCTGCCGCGCTCCGCAGCCGCCCTGCTGGCGGCGTGCCTCGCCCTCGCCGGCTGTGGCACACCGCCGCCGGCGCACCCAACGTCCCACGCCTCCAAGGCCACGCGCTCCGCGTCCAGTGCGACACCCGCCAAGCCACCGACCCGGAAGCATCCGGGTCCGTTCGCCCTGCGCGGCGTCGTCGAGGGCTTCTACGGCCCGACGTGGTCGGACGCCGCCACCCGCGCCGTGCTGGCGTTCATGGGCGCCCACGGCATGAACACCTTCGTCTACGCCCCCAAGCTCGACCCCTACCAGCGCGCCCGCTGGCGGCAGCCCTATCCGGCGGCGCGGCTGGCGCAGCTGGGACGGCTCGCCGCCTACGCGCGGGCCCACGGGGTGCACTTCGTGTATTCCCTGAGCCCGGGCCTGTCGATCACCTACTCCAGCGTACCCGATCGGCAGGCGCTGACCCGCAAACTCGCCCAACTGCGCTCGGTCGGGGTGCATCGCTTCATGCTGTCGTTCGACGACATCCCCCACCGGCTGTCGGCCGCGGACGCCGCAGCCTACCACAACAGCCTCGCGGCGGCCCAGGTGGCGCTGGTCAAGGCCGTCTACACCGACGAGCGGCGGGTGGACCCACGCTTCCGCCTGATCTTCACCCCGACCGAATACTACGGCACGCACTCCGACCACTACCTGCGCACCCTCGCCGGTCTGCCGCAGGCCGTGGCGATCATCTGGACCGGTCCGGGCGTCATCGCCCCGACCATCCACGCCGCCCAGGCGCGGGCCTTTGCCGCGATCGTCGGGCGCAAACCCCTCATCTGGTATAACTACCCGGTCAACGACTGGACGGTGCCGGCCGGCGGCCGCCAACCCCGCGACCTCTTCCTCGGTCCCGTGCGCGGCCTGTCCCCCAAGCTCGGTCCCGCCGTCGCCGGCGTTCTGTCCAACCCCATGCTCCAACCGTACGCGTCCCAGATCCCCCTGACCACGCTGGCGCGCTACCTGAAAGACCCGGCCACCTACCGCGGCCGCACGAGCTGGCGGACCGCCCTGGAAACCGCGGGTGGGCGGGCAAGCGCGGCCCTGACCACCTTCGCGTCGGCGGAACAGCCCTACCCCGGCTTCAACGCGGCGGGCCACTACGCCTGGACGAACACCGACCCAACGCTGGTCAGCCAGGAGGCCGCCCTGCTCGCAGCCTACCGCGCCAACCCGGCGGCCGCTCTGGGGTCGGCAGGCTTTGGGCAGTTGGCGCATACCTTCAGCGCCTGGCGCCAGGCCGCGCCCCTGCTGACCGCCTCCCGGTTGGGCCAACCGCAGTTGGCCGCGGAGATCTCGCCGTGGGTGGCAGCCATGGCCCAGGACGGTCAGGCCGGGACGGACGCGCTGCAGCTTTTGACGGCGCTGCACGGCGGCAGCGCGACGGCCCGTGGTAGCGCGCTGGCCAAGCTGCGGCGCGACATCGTGCGCATCGAGGCCCAACCGGTGCAGTTCGGGGGCTTTGGCGCCTACGGTGCCAACCACCCGCGCCAGCCCAACGACTTCCTGCAGGAGGTCGCGGCCCTGGCCGGTTGAACGCGGCGCCGCGCGCGCCGCGAACCTCAGGGCGCCTCATGGCCCCGGGCACGCAGGGCGGATACAAAGCCGTCGCCCCAGGCAATCGGCGCCGCCGGGGCAACGGTGACCGGGATCAGGGCCTCGGCGGTGGCGCCATAGGGCCCGCGCGCCAACACCTCCGGGCCGGGACCGACGGCGAGCGAGCAGCCGATGCAGCGCCGGCCCTGCCAGGGACCGGCGCTCAGCGGACCGACGCTGCTGACCCCCACCAGCGTCAGGTCGTAGAGGCGGGCCAGTTCGCGGTAGGAGCGCAGCCAGACCGCGCCGTAGGGATCGGTCGACGGGTCGTGGTCGGCCGGCACCGCCCAGGCGCACGGCGAGAGCACCACCTGGGCCCCCATGCGGGCCAGGGCATGCCCCAACACCGCCGCCCCCGGCAGATTGTCCGCGCAAATCGCGAGCCCCACCCGGCCGAGCGGCGTATCGGCGACCGCCAGCCGGTCACCGGTGGCATACAGATCCGCCGCGATGGCGAGTTCATGGATCTTGCGGTGGTGCAGCACGATCCGCCCCTGCGGATCCAGCAGAACGGCGGCGTTGTACACGCGCTCGCCCGCCCGCTCCGTCAGTCCGGCGCATACCCAGATGCCGGCCGCGCGGGCGGCGCGCGCCAACTGTTCGCTGCGCGGGCCGGGTATGGGCTCGGCCCGCACGCGCGCCGACGGGTGCGTCCAGCCGAGGTCCAGGCATTCGGGCAGCACCACCACGCGCAGCCCCCGCGACCCGGCGGCGGCGACCGCGGCCGCGGCCCGCTCCAGGTTCCCCGCCGCATCCCCGCCGACCACCGCAATCTGCGCCATGCCCAATGGGTACGACAAGCCGCCACACCCCGCCCGCACGGTTTCGCGCCGCGGCGACCGCCGCCCTGCCGGCACGGACGCGATGAATCTGGCACCATGGGACCCAACGTCGGCGATCGGCGGCAGGCGGGATGCAGCCGCGGGCGGAGGGGGGAACGGGCGTGGCGACTTGGCGGCGGGTCTGGGCGCGACTGGTCGGCTGGCCGCCGGTCGCGGCGGGTCGCCGCGTCGTTTCCCACTACACCGACGACGACGGCGCGGTGCTCGCCGCCATGCTGGCCTTCCAGTTCACCCTGGCGCTCTTTCCGATCGTATTGGCGGTCGCCGGACTGGCGGGGCTGGTGCTGCACAGCCCCGCGGTGCGCGCCGAGGTCGGCCGCCTCGTGGCCACGGCCGTACCGGACCCGGCGGCCGCCGCCCAGTTGCGCACCCTGCTCGCCAGCTTCCGCCGCCAGGCCGGCCTGCTGGGGGTGCTCGGGTTGGGCGGCCTGATGTGGGCGGGATCGAGCCTGTTCGGCTCGGTCGAGCGCGTCCTGGACCGCATCCAGCGGGTGTCCCCCCGGCCGTTTTGGGAGCAGAAGCTGCTCGGGCTGACCATGATGCTGGTCTTCGCCGCCGTCGTCGTACTCAGCGTGCTGCTGGGCTGGGCCGTGGGCACCCTTGGGCCGCGGGCGCATACGCTGGGCCTGCCGGCGCTGGGGGGGGCGACCGCCTGGGTGGTGTCGCAGCTGACCGGTCTTGGGGCGGCGTTGGGCCTGTTTGGCTTGGTGTACCACGCGGTGCCGCGGCGACACCCGCCGTGGCGCCAGGTCTGGCCCGGGAGCCTGTTGGCGGCCATCGGCCTGCAGGCCCTGAGCCTGGTCTACCCGCTGTACGCGGTCTGGGCGCAGCGCCACAGCGGCTACGGGGCGACCTTCGGCCTGCTGCTGCTGCTCTTGAGCTGGATGTATCTGACGGCCCAGCTTCTGGTGCTGGGCGGTGAACTCAACGCGGTGCTCGCGGGCCCGGCGCCGGTTGCGCAAGGGGAGGCGGGATCTTAACGCGTTGCGCTATCGACGCCGCGGCAGCGCCCCACCAGACTACCACGCAGTGCACCGCGACCAGCGGCCGCTAGCCCCTGGCGCGGATCGCCACGGGAGGGTGCCGCTTCGTGGTGCAGATCCTCCGGGCCCACGCGGATCGGAGCCTGGCCGCCGCCATCCGGTTGCTGACGACGCGATGCTCATGTCCAATCGCGTACGGCTGGACATCGTCGGACTCGTCGTCCTGTCCCTGGTCGCGACCTTCCACCTCGTTCCGACCGCCGAGCTCTTTGGCGGCTTCAGTTCGTATGCGGCCGTCGTGATCGCCGCCATGTTCGCCCTGGGTGAGGGGCTGCGTCAGTCCGGGGCCACCGATTGGATGGCGGCCTTCTTTGAACGGGTCGGCCGTCGCGGGGACGGCGCCCCGAGCGCGGCGTTGCTGGCGCTGCCGCCCCTCCCGTCGACGTTCATCTCGGACGTCGGGCTGATGGGCATCCATCAGGCCCGTCGGCGCGGTGCTGGTGGTAGTCGGCCTGCTGTTCGTGCACGTCTGGGGGCATTCGCGCCTGCGCCCCCGGACCGCGGCCCAGGGCGACTCGAAGTTCCTCAGCGACTACCCGCAGATCACGGCATCCATGATCGAACTCACGGTCGACCCCGCCTCCCCGCTGACCGGCCGCTCGTTGGCGGACACCTCATACTTCCGCCAGCACGCGGTCCGCGTCATCCGCATCTTCCGACCGCAGGCCACCGTGCTCGACCCGGGACCGCACGACACCCTGCGCCCGGCCGACCGGCTGCTGGTGCAGGGATCCCGCGCCGCAGTGTTGGCGCTGTGCGCCGATCACGGCCTCCATCCGGCCGAGGCACCGGCCGGCGACGGCCGGCTGCGGACCGGGGCCATGCGGGTCGTCGAGGCCGTGATCCCGCCGGGGTCGGTGCTGGTCGGCCACACCGTGCGCGAAACCCGCTTTCGCACCCGCTTCGGCCTGACCGTGCTCGGGGTGTTGCGCCAGGGCGTCACCCGGGCCCAGATCCTGCCGGACCTTGGACTGCAGGCCGACGTCCTGGCGGTGCAGGGGCATTCCGAGGCGATCGCCGGGGCCGACCTCGGGCACGACCTGACCGTGCTGGCGGACGCCGAGCACCACCCAACCTCGGGACGGCGCGCGGCGCTGGCGGTCGCCATTGTGGCCGCCCTCCTGACGGTGGCAGCCATGAACCTTCTCTCGCTCCAGGCGGCGGCGGCAAGGACATACCACCTGCGCATTCCGCCAGAACCAGCCAAGCCGGGTCCAGCGGCTCCAGCGCCAAGGCGAATCCACCGAACATCGGGCCGCCCACCCGCCGCGATCCGACGGTCGGCACGGGCCCCATTCCCCACATCGGCACGCCCATCCAGTACAAACGCACAACAAAGGCGGCAGACCCCAACCCGACGGCGGGCGGCGTCCGCCCGTCGTGACCCATGGGGCTGCGGATGTCCGGCACCGGGGCGACGGTGGCCACGCGCCCGAGCCAAACTAGAGGCACGGATGCTCTGACCCCTATGGAACGGACTGTTGTGGTACACTTTCTTCATAATCGGCAGGGCTTTGACACTCCCGTAATGTACGAAACGCACGACGCCACGGCAGGTAGGCAGACAGGCGCGCTGGAGGGTGGGACGATGGCGATGGCCGAGCGGGAAGTCGCGGCGACCGGCGAGCAGCCTGCTCCTGGTGCGCCGCCCGTTGCCCCTGCTGCCCAGGAACTGGGGGGCAGCACCCTCCTGTTCCTCGTGAACCGAATGGACGCCCAGCACAGAGAGGTGCTGGATCGAATCGACGCCGTGGCCGGGAAGCTG
>DAHWHT010000208.1 GCA_027335515.1 Clostridia bacterium | reverse complement strand
TCCGCGGTGTGGTGCTCGTGCCGCTCGCCGGCGGGCGGCCGCGTGACGACGCGGCCGTCGACGCGAGCATCGCGCGGATCCAGCAACTCGGATCGAGCCTCAGCCGCCGCGGCGCCTGGCTCGCCCTGCACAACGACGCCGTCGAGAGCGCCGATGGCTGCCGGATCCTGCGCCGCATGCTCGACGCGACGGCGGGCGACGCGAACATCGGCCTGGCGCTGGACGTGGCCTGGTGCCAGCGCGGCGGCGGGGATGCGGCCGCGATCGCCGCCGCCTACAAGGACCGCCTCAAGACGCTGCACCTGCGGCAGACGCGCGACGGCGTCTGGAGCGAGGAACTCGGCGACGGGGACATCGACCTGCGGGCGGTCGACAAGGTGGCGCGTCCGCTCAAGCATGAGGTGTTGCTCGTCGTAGAACTGAACCATGAGGCCGAGACCCGCCAGACCCGCCGGCAGGTCGACGACCTCAAGCTCAGTCGGCAGTATCTGCGCAAGGTTTTCACCGTCTGAGCGGCCGGAGTCGTCCGCTCCAACGGACGGGCGCTCCGGCCCCAACGTCGGCAGGAATTCCGATCCAGGTCGCCAACCGCCATGCACGCTGCGACGCGGCGGGCGTTGCCGGCCGGCGGCGCCGTCGCGGCTCGCTGGTGCCGCTGGACCCGGCGAGGGGGGAGGGGTGCCGGCGACAAACGGTGGCGGCCCGACGGCAACATGGCGGACGACGGGAGATATGAAGAAGCCATGGCTACAACCCTATTGAGGCGCATGGGCGGCGCGACCCTGGCGGCCGGTTTCCTGGTGGCGATGGCGGGCTGCGGTGCCAAGGGCGGGGCCAAGCCGGCGGCGGCCTCCAACGGCAAGTGCGTCGCGGGTGCGGCGGCCAAGGGCGCGGTCGGCACGGCACCCCTGGAGCCGACGGCGGGCGTGGATACGATCGCCGGCAAGTGCTGGGCTGGGATCAAGGGCACCCCGATTACGCTGGCGGTGATCGGTAGCGCGCCATCCGGCACCAGCGCGAAGTGGAAGGCGGCATACACCGCCAAGGACCTATACATCTATGCGAACGTCGTGACGGGCCGCCCGGTGATCAACACCAACACGACCAACCAGTGGGAAGACGATTCCGTCGAGATCTATCTGAGCGGCAGCAACGATCACTCGGGCGCATACCCGCAGGGTACCGGCCAGATCCTGGTCAACAGCGGCGGCCTCACCAACAGCACGCTCGGCGGCGACCACGCCAAGCTGCCGACCAGCGGCGCCACCGCCCTGGAGCACACCACATCCACGGGCTACCAGGTCCTGCTCGCGATGCCGTGGGGCAACCTCGGCACCACCGTGAAGAAGGGCACCGACGTCGGCTTCACCGTCGGCGTCGACTTTCCGGGCAAGGGCGCGACCAAGCGCAGCGGGCAGCTGATGTGGCAGGGCACCAACACCAACTGGAACAGCGACAGCGGCTGGGGCGCGATCAAGCTGCTCTGACGGCGGCGGGTCGCGGCGGGGGCGCCGGATCTCGGCGCCCCCCTGGTTCCGAACGGATCGCCCTGGAATCCCGCTGTGACCGCTGGGCCCGCGCCTCAGGATCCGGTTCCCTGATAGCGCCGCAGGCCGCGGGTCCAGACGAGGGCCGCCACGGCGCAGGTGGCCGCCGCAGCGGGCACGGCGCCCACGCCCCAGGATACGTAGGCGGCCGGTCGCAGCAGGGCGGCCGCGGGGTAGAAGGCGACGAAGGCAAACGGCAGCAGATAGCTGAACAGGATGCGCAGCCAGCGCCCGTAGATCGTGACGGGGTAGCGGCCGTAGGCGGTGGTGTTGTAGACCAGGGGCATCACCCCGGTCCGGCCGTCCACCCAGAAGGCGGCGCAGGTCAGGGCGAGAAAGACGCCGAGGAAGATCGCCGCCCCGGTGGCGGTCCACAGGGCGATCAGCGGCGGCATCCACCACCTCCAGTGGACGTGGGCCGCACCCATGGCCCACAGCAGGATGACCACCCCCGCGCCCACCTGCAGGAAGGACTCCAGGTCGACGCCCTCCAGCAGCAACTGGAAGAGGGGGGCCGCGGGTCGCAGCAGCAGCCGGTCGAGCTCGCCGCGGGCGATGTAGCGTTCGCCAAAGCCCCACACGCCGCCGGCGCAACTGTCGGCCAGGCCCCAGGACAGCTGAAAGAAGGCATACATGACGTAGACCTCGGGGTGGGACCAGCCAGCCAGGGCCGGCACGTGGGTGAACAGCACGGCCAAAAAGGTGAGGCTGATCGCCTGCGTGAACACCTCCGACAGCACCCCGCTCAGCAAGTCCGCCCGATACTCCAGGCGCCCGCGCACATACTGGCCGAGGTAGCCGGCCGTCAACCCGAGGTAGCGGCGCAGGCCCGCGGGGCCGGCCGGCGCGTAGCTCGGCAGCACCCGCCCGGCGCGGGTTGGGGCCCCGATGACGGCCACGCGCGGTTCACCCCCCTTGGACCAAGAGAACCCGCCGCAATCGGCGCCAGAAGAACGCCACCAACAGCGCCATGCCGACTACCCAGGCGGCCTGGCCCGCCACGGCCGCCGCGGCCTGGGCGGGCGGGATGGACCCGGTGAAGATGGCCGCGGGGACGTAGGCGATGTCGCGGAACGGGAGCCAGGCCATCACCTGCCTTGCCGCCGTCGGGAAGAAGGCCAGCGGCAGGTACACGCCCGACAAGAGGTCGACCAGGCGGGTCTTGGCCCAGCGGATCCCCCGGGCGTTTTGCAAGGAGAACGCAAAGAGTCCGAAGGCGGCATTCAACTGGGCGTTGACGAGGAAGGCGCAGGCCGCCGACGCGGTCCAGACGGCGTAGGTCGCGGGGCGGGTCGGCAGGTGCACCGGGAAGAGGAAGGCGGCCACGACCATGCCGGGCAGCATCCAGAATACCAGGCGAAAGATCGCCTCGCCCCCAGCCGACCACAACTTGCCGACGACGTACGGGTACGGGCGCAGCAACTGCACCGCCACCAGGCCGCTGCGGACCTCTTCTTCGATATCGGCGTCCAGGTTGTTGTAGGTGAAGGCCCGGGTCATCCACGCCACCGCGAGGTAGGTGACCATGGCGTCGATCGACATGCCGGCGACCGAGGCGCGCCCTGCGTAGACGGCGCGCCAGATGTAGTAATAGCCGCCGATGTAGACCGTGTAGGTCAGGACCCCGCTCCAGTAGTTGAGGCGGTAGGCGAGCATGGTCAGGAAACGCAGCCGGGCCATCGCCCAGAACACGGCCACCGGCGCGGTTCCACCTCTCCATGGGCCGATCAGCGCGGCGAAGGGCCGGGACCGCCGCCGGCGCCCCGACCGCGCAACCACACCGCGACGCCCGCCCAGACCAACAGCCCGGCGATGACCAGGCTGGCGATCGGCACCCCGGCGAGATGGCCCACCAGCAGGACCAGGCCCGCCACGGCCAGGCCCGCCGCGAGCCAGCGCGATGTCGCGCCGTCCGACGCGCCGGCCCGCAATCCCGCCAGCCCGGCGACCAAGAGCACGACCGGCCAGTAGGTGCGGGCGAGCGCCACGGGAGCGCGGTGCACGAGTCCGAGTGCGCTGACGGCCACGGCGGCCCCGTACCCGATCAGCGCCGCGGCAAACCCGGCGCGCAGCACACCATACGACCCCCCGTCGGTCGTCCTCGGTCGGATCCGGTCGCATTGTACCGCAGCCGGCCCGTTCAGGCGGGGCGCCAGCGGCACATGGGGGGCTGGGCCCAGGCGCCCCAATGGCCCGGCACCGCGCCGGCGTCGCCGCGGTGCACGCAGACGCGGAAGGCAAAGCGGGCCTGCCCGCCGGGCGCATCCCAGGCGCCGCTGCGTCCGCCCGCGGGATCGTAGGCGAGCAGGGCGAAGGGGTTGGCGGCGCACAACCCGTAGGCCCGCACGTGCCAGCGCATGGTCCCCGTTGGATTGGAGGGGTGGGAGAGCAGGGCCACGCCGACCGTGCCCGCCTGCGGCATATCCAGGGTGGTGCCGCTGCAGTCGCACCAGTCGGCCGGCCGGCCCCATGCCTCCTTTTCGCCGTCCGCGCCGGTCGAGGTGCGAATCCGGCCGCCGCGATCGGCCTCCAGACCGGCCGCCAGGCGCACCGCGACGAGTCCGCCCTCTTTCGTGTCGCCAAAGCGCAGCGGTCCGCCGGCAACGCCGCCGTATTCCGAATGGACGTCCAGGAGGCGCGCGTCGCCCGAGAGTGCCCAAAACCGCAGGGTGCGGCGCTCCGTGACCGACGGCGTCCCGTCCACCGCGTCCCAGCGCAGGTCGAGCACCACGTCGGTGTGCGTCTGTGCCGGCAGCACCCGGCTGGCCAACACCGCGACGCGCCCGCCCCTGCCGGCGCGCTCGTCCCACAGGTCCGCCCCGTTCACGTCGCCATGCGCCACCCACAGGCCGCGCTGGTGCGGGTGGTCGGTGCGGTCCTGCGGATGCGGGTCCGCGGGCCAGCCGCGCACGACGGACACGCCGCCCGGGGCCAGCAGCGGATACAGGTAGGGTTTGGGGGCGTCGGCCAGGTGCAGCGTCGTCCAGGGCTCGCCGTCCAGTGTGAAGCGCACCGCGCCGTCGGCCTGTGCCGCGGCGATCCCGGAGCGTGCGGCCGGCGCGTCCTCCAGATGCCACCGCACGGACCCGGCGGGCAGGGCCGGCAGCACGGCGTGCAGCCAGCCGGCCCGTAGGTCGCAGGGGATATCGCCCTGCGGGCCGCTCAGGCGGCCGGGGCCGTCGGGCAGATCGGCGGGACAGGGACAGCGCAGCGGCGCGGCCGGTCGGGCCGCGTCGAAGGTCAGCTGCAAGGCCCAGTTCATACACGCGCGGCGGTTCCTCCGTCGTTGTCCGGCTGCGAAGAAACGGCCGCTCCCTCCCCGTCGGTGTCGGTTTGTGGGCCCGGTGCGCGCGTCGTCGCCCTCACCCAGCCGCCAGGGCTCCGCGGTGGTCGCCCTGCCGCGTTGCCGGCTGCAACGCCGCATACAGGGCTCGGTAGTACCGCATCAGCCGGACGGGTTCGGCGCTTTCCGGGATCTCGGCCAGACAGGGGCCCTGGTAGCCGCACTGCGCGAGCAGGTCGAAGAGTTCCGCCCAGGGGTAGGCGGGGTTCCACAACTCCTGAATGTGCACCAGGCCGATGCGGTCGCATACCCGGGCGAACGCCGCCGCCACCGAGCCGTCGCACACGTCGCAGGGGTTGCAGTTCCAGCACACCCGCAGTGCGGGGTGGTCGGCCGCGCGCACGATCGCCGCGATGTCTTGCGCCTGTGCGACGGCGCCGTGCATCTCCAGACGCACGGCGACCCCGCGTTGCTCGCCATAGGCGGCACAGCGCGCCAGGGCGCGGCCGATCTGCTGCAGGGTATGCTGGCGCGGCACGCCGGCCGCCTCCTGGTGCCCGTTGGGCCGCACCTTCACCCCCGGGCAGCCGAGGTCGGCGGCCAGGTCGATCCAGGCTTCGGTGCGGCGCACGTTTTCCGCCACCGTCTCGGCTTCCAGCGCGTGGTATTCGCAGGTGGTCCCCAGGCCGACCAGGCGGACGGCGCCGGCGTCAAAGCGTCGGCGCACCTCGCGCCGGGCGGCCGGATCGAGGTGGGGGCCCACCCCGTGGGCGTGGTCGACGCGCAGTTCCACCGCGTCAAAGCCGGTCGCCCCGCAACGCTCCAGCAGGGTGTCGAGGTCCCAGCCGCGGGCGAGGTTGTAGGTGACAAGACCCAGCATTCGAACCGGTCCCCCTTTCTCGCTTCCGGCCGGCGGCGCACGTGCGGACTGCGGGGCCGCGCCTCGGCCCGCGCCGGAGGGGGGGAGGCCCCGCCGGTTTCAGCGGGCCTCCGCGGTGTGCACCCAGGCGTGGGCCGGGTCGTCGTGGGGTCGCAGCTGCCGCGCTTCACCGGCCAACGCCCACAGGTAGTACAGACCATACCCCGGCGCCGCCGCCACCGGATGGTACCCGCGCGAAAGCAGCGCGACGTCGCCGTGGCGGACCGGCCAGGCCGCGTCGATCGTCTGGTCTTGCGTGTACACAAACTGCGCTCCGAATCCCTGACGGGGGGCGATGCGGAAGTAGTAGACCTCCTCCAGCGGCACCTCGCCGTCGTCGCCGTGGACGTCGTGCTTATGGGGGGGATAGCTCGACCAGTTGCCGACCGCGTTGAAGGTCTCGCCGACCAGCAGGCGCACCCCGGGGCGGTCGGCGTCGATGATGTCGTGGACCGTGCGCGCAAAAGGGGCACGGCCCCGCTCGCGGACCCGGACCCCGTCCGGACGCACCGCGTAGGCATCCGGCCCGGCCAGGCCGGGTGCGACCGGGGACCCGATGACGGCGATCAGGGCCGGCCCCCCCGTGGCGGTCAGCGTCAGATTCGCACCGGGGGGGGCATAGACGGCGCTTGCGGGTCCGTCCCAAACGTCCTGCCGCCCACCCAGACCGGACCATGCCGCACCTGCGGCCGCAGCGTCGATGCGGCCGCGGACGACGACGCCGACCACCTCTTGGCCATCGGGCGGCCGCGACCAGGATTGACCGGGGTCCAGGCGGCACAGACCGAAGCTGAGGTGGGCCAGGTCGACACCCGCCGCGCAGATCGATTCGTAGCCGCGGGAGCGCAGGGGACGCCGGACACCGGGGGCGATGGCCACGGGGATCCTCCTTCCGTTGCCGGCCGCAGCCGGCGGGCGTGCCGGGCGGGCGGGGGGCTCAGGACCTTGGAGCGCCCGCCGCGGTCAGGCGCGCCACGGCCGCCTGGACCATGGCGGCGGGATCCTGGGCCGGCGTGAAGACCTCCAGGGAGCCCCAGCCGTCGTAGCCCACTTCACCCAGGGCGGCCCAGAGGTCGCCCCACGCCACCGCGTCGTCGGGCGGACCGCCGGCCCGGCCCTGCAGGTGCAGGTGGCCGAAGCGCGCAGCGGCGGCCGCGTGGCCGCGGATCGCCGCCGCCGGATCCCCCGCTTCGGCGCAGAGGCTCTTGACGTCGAGCTGCACCCCGACGCTTGGGCCGCCGCCCAGCAGGTCCGCCAGCGCCAGGCAGGCGTCCAAGGTGTGCAGGAAGTTCGTCTCCGGCGCGGGCAGTGGTTCCAGACACCACCGAACGCCCGAGCTCTGGGCGCGGAAAACGGCGGGCGCCAGGGTCGCCGCGGCCCGCCGCATTCCTTCGGCCTCTCCGATCCCGGGAGGCAGGTTCCGCTGGTGCGGCGAGCCGAGCACCAGGACGCCTCCACCCAGGTCGGCGCAGCAGTCGACCAGATCGCAGAGGTAGGCGGCGGTGCGCGCCCGCACCGCCGCGTCCTCGACGGTCAATCCGAGCCCGACCGGACCGACCAACAGCCAATGGAGGCCGACGACCGTCAGGCCGGCCGCGGCGGCGGTCTGGCGGATGCGCCCGCGCGCCTGCGCGTCCAGGTGGTCTACGCCCTCCGGCGCAAGCGTGAACGGCGCAAGCTCGATGCCGGTGCAACCGGCCGCGGCGCAGGCGGCACAGGCGCGGTCCAGTGGCCAGTTGCGAAACATCTCGTTGCAGGCCGCAAAGCGCATGCCATCGCCTCCGTCCCATGCCCTTCGCCGCTCGGGCACGCGGCCCTGCGGCGCGGCGGCCTTTGCGTCGCCCCCGCCGCCACCGCGGTCGCGGGCGATCGGCGTCGGTCAGGCGTCGGGGGTTTCGGCGGCGGCTGCGGGCGGCGGCAGGGTGGCAGACCCGCCGTAGATGGCGGCGACGATCGACTCGACCGAGGGTTGGCGCACTTCAACGTCCTCGACCTCACCGTGGGCGGACGCGCGGCGCACCACCTCGGCGACGGGGGGGCCCCCGGGCGGCAGGGGGGCGGTGACCTCCAGCGGCGAGATCCCCTGCGGTTGCAAACCGAGGCGGGCGAGTTCGGCGAGCGTGGCCGTCTGGTCGGGTGGGCGGGCGTAGCGCAGGTGGAGGGTGCGGCCCCCGGCGAACCGTCCGCGCAGCGAGGCGAGCGAGCCGTCAAACAGCAGGCGCCCCCGGTCGAGCATGACGACGCGCGGGCAGACGGCCTCGATGTCGCCAAGGTCGTGGGTGGTCAGCAGCACGGTCGTGCCATAACGGCGGTTGAGGTCGCGCAGGCGTTCCCGCAAGCGGAGCTTGACGACCGTATCCAGGCCGATGGTCGGTTCGTCCAGGAACAAAAGCGGCGGGCGGTGCAGCAGTGCGGCGGCGAGCTCGCAGCGCATGCGTTGACCGAGGGACAGCTTGCGCACCGGCACGTGGAGCAGGTCCTCGATCCCCAGGAGCGGCACGGTCTCGCCAAGGAAGTCGCGGCGGTAGTCGTCGTCGCCGACGCGGTAGATGCGCTGCAGCAGGCCGAAGGATTCCTGGACCGCGATGTCCCACCAGAGCTGGCTGCGCTGACCGAAGACGACGCCGACGGTCTGCAGAAAGTCCCGCCGCTCGCGGTGCGGGTGGTAGCCGTTGACCCGCAGCTCGCCGGAGGTGGGCTCAAGGATGCCGGTGAGCATCTTGATCGTGGTGGATTTGCCGGCGCCGTTGGCCCCGATGTAGCCGACGAGCTCGCCGGGGCCGACCGTCAGCGTCAGGTGGTCGACGGCCACGATATCGCGGTGCCGGCGCCCAAGAAGGTCGCGCAAACCGCCGCCAACCCCGGGAGCTACCTTTAACCCTTGACATCGGCCGCCAAAGGTAGATGATAAGGGCATGGCGTGCGAACAGGTGATCTCTACGGGGCAAACGGCGAAACGTCTCGGCATTTCCGTCCGCACGGTCTACCGTTGGGAGGCCGCCGGCCGTTTGCGGCCGATGACGCGCCTGGCCTCCGGCCAGCGCCGGTTCTCGGCCAGGCAGGTCGATGCCCTGCTCAGGGGCAGACGTGGATCTGCACAGCGTTGCGCCATCTATGCCCGTGTCTCCTCCAACAAGCAGGCCGAGGCCGGCAACTTGGAGCGCCAGAAGGAACGGCTGGCGGCGGCGGCGGCCGGCAAAGGATACGAACTTGTCACCACGGTGAGCGAGCAAGCATCCGGGTTGAACGAGAAACGGCGCGGCTTGCGGCGCCTGTTCCGCCTGGCGGCGAGCGGCGAGATCGACGTGGTGCGGATCGAGTTCAAGGATCGCCTGGCCCGCTTCGGGTTCGCCTACCTCGTCGAGGCCCTGGTGGCACACGGTGTCCGCGTCGAGGTGCTCGATGGTCCGGTCGCGACCGACGCCGCGCAGGAATTGGTGGTCGACATGCTGGCCATCGTCACTTGCTTTGCGGCGCGGCTTTACGGCAGCCGCTCACAACAGTTTCGGCGGAAGGTCAAGGACGCGGCCAAGGAGGCGGAGGGGCTTGTTGGCTGAGCACAAGTGCGTACCGGCCATCCGCACGATTCGCCTGCGCTTGGCGCCGAACACCAACGCTGCCAAGCTGGCGCCCTTGCCCGCCACCGTGGGGGTCTGGGACCGCGCCGTCACTTTCTACACCGACCTGTTCCTCGACCACCCGGGCGTATACGAGCAGCGCAAGACCGAGGTGGACCCCAAGACCGGGGAGACCCGCGAGAAGCCCTGGGACGAGAAGGACCGGCTGACCTGGGCGGAGTCTGTGACCGTCGCCACGGCGGCGCACCCGGACATCGCGCCGGTCCGCTCCTTCGATGCGGTTTGTTCCGGTGCGCCCCGCGACCTGCGGCGGGCGGCCATCCACGCCGCATCCGGCGCCGTGCAAAGCTACCTGTCCAACCTGCGACGGTGGGAGAAGACCGATCCCAGGAGGCGCGGTCGGGCGCCGAAGCCGCCGCAGCCTCACCCCCATCTGACTACCTACGCACAGATGGCGCAGGTGCATCTGGGGGACTACCGGCATGGGTTTGTACGACTGAAGGTGTTCAGCGGACGGCGATGGGAGTGGATGAACTACCCGGTACAGGCGCCGCCGTACTTTGCCGAGATGCTGGAGCAGTCGGACCAGGAGCGGGCACGCATCACCGCCCTGCGGACCGAGCAGAACCAGCGGATGGCGGCCGAAGGCCGCACGAAGCGGACGGACACCGAAAAGAGGGCCCTGCAACCGACACCGGGTGTGTGGGTCGCCCAATCGCCGACGTTGCTGCATAAGCCCGACGGGTGGTGGCTGCACGTGCCATTCGAGAAGCGTACCCCCATCGTGGGCAAGGCGGAGGATCGGCGGCGGGCGGAGCCGGACCTGAAGGTCGGTACCGTCGATCTCAACGCCGACAGCGCCGCCGCTGCCGCATGGGAGGGCGTTGCCTGCCGGGGGATCCGCACCGTCTGGCACCGACGCGAGAACGCCAAACGGGAGAAGGTGTTGCAGAAGGTTGCACGGCGGCAGAAGCGCAGCGGCCGACCCATCAAGGGCGAGCACAGCAACCGGGGTCTGTGGCGGTACATCGCGGGGCTCGATGCGGCGGTGGCGTGGCAGGTCGCCGCCGCCATCGTTACCTGGGCGGTGGCCTGTGGGCTGCAGGTGCTGGTGTTCGAGCACCTACGCCCCTACCGCCCGGGACACGGCCTGTCCTGGAGCCGGCGCACGAACCGCAAGCGCGCGTACTGGCTGCGTGGCAAGGTGCTGGCGCATGTGCGGCACCTCGCTGTGTGTCACGGGATCCTGGTTGTCGAACGAAATCCTGCCTGGACCAGTCAAGCCTGCCCGCACTGCAGCCACCTGGGCGAGAGGTTCTCTCCCGGTGGGCGCGGCTATCCGAGCCGTTTCCGGTGCGGGCACTGTGGCTGGACGGGCGATGCGAACATCGTGGCGGCCCTGAACCTCAAGCGGAAGTGGGACCGGAACTTCCGGTACCCGACCGCCCAGGAGAAGCGGGCGGCCGAAATAAGCCGTGGCCGAAAGGCTGGCGCAGTTGCGGGGGCCAACGTCAGGTCAACGACGGATGCCCCTGCGGCCTGATGCCCTTGCGGTCAGTGCCGGGAGGCGCTGACCAGTGGTGGGGCTGGTTGCTGGCGGTGCGTGAGTGGCACGGAGGCTTTGCCTCGAGAGGCGCATCGCGACTCCCTGCCGCGTGGCACGCGGACCTCGGTGCCAGAAGCGGGCCCCGGCCTGACGGCCGGTCCTGCGGCAGGGGCGGCACAAATGGCAGATGTCGCGGTTTGTCAGGCAAACCGGGCAACTGCTGACACCACGGCTGCGATACTGACGGTATACCTTGGTAAGGTCCTGGGTGGCGATCGCCGGGACAGCGTCGCGCATGGTCCGCCCCCGCTTCATGGCCCCTGGCCGCTTCGAGTTTCCAGAATCGTACCCGCTTTGGGAAGGGGCCGCGCGGCGGGATCGGAGGATCGGGGATCCGCCGGACCGAAAGAAGAAAGAAGGTTGTCGGGACCGGTCGACGTGGCGGCGGGTCCCGTCGGATGGGGAGGGCGCAGGGTGCGAGCGGCATGGGGCGGGACGCAGGGGCAACGGACGCCGGGCGAAGACTGTGAGGCCGCGGCAGCCGGGGGGTTTGCCGGCGTGGAGCTGCATTGGCCGACGCTGGCGGCCGCGGGCCGTGAGGGGCAGGACGCGGTGCGGCGCGCCCTGGAGCGGCACGGCCTCCTCCTGGCCGCGCTGGGGCCGCTGGATCCGGAGCAGGCGCCGCAGGCGGCCCGGCTGCTCGCGGCGTGGGTGGGCCCCCACTTTTTCCCGACGGTCGTGGTGGTGCGCGCCGACCCCGCCGAGCTGAAGGGCCTCGCCTGGGCGCAGGCGCGGCGGCGGCTGGCCGAGCGCGCCGCAGGGCTCGCCGCGCGGCTGCTGCCCGCCGGCGGCCGGGTCGCGCTGGAGTTGGCGGTGGACGGCCCCATGGGCACGCCGGAACGGCTGGTGGAGGTGGCGCTGGCCAGCGGCCGTCCCGATGTGGGGGTGGCCGTGGACGCCTTTACCTGTTGGCGCGCCGGTGTGGCCGTGGACCGCCTGGCGACGCTGCCGGCGGACCGAGTCTTGCTGACGCGCGTCAGCGGGGCGCCGGACGGTGTGCCGCCGGCGGAGCTGACGGATGCCGACCGCCGCCTGCCCGCGCGGGACTCCGCGCTGGTCGTCGATGCGGTGCGCGCGCTGGTGCGGGCCGGCTACCAGGGCTGGCTTTCGGTGGCGGCCGCTCCGGGGTCCGGGTCGCGGCGGCGCAGCGGATCCGCCTTGGCCCGTGCGGCGTTCGTCGGGGTGCGCCGCGCCCTCACCGACACCCTGACGCTGCGGCCGCGCGACGAGGCGCTGCGCGCCGAGTTGCTGGCCCTGGCCAAGCCCCTGCGCGACCGGGCCGGATCCCGCGCCCTCACCCCGGCGCAGCGGGCCCGCCTGGATGAGGTGCTTGCGGCGCACGGCTGGCCCGGCTGGTCCCTGGTGGGGCGGGACGGCGCCGCCGCCGCCTGGCTGCTGGTGCAGCACGTCGGGGTGGATTGGGCGCTGTTTCGGCGGGTGCGGGACCTGTTGGACGTCGCCGTGCAGCGGGAAGAGGCGGAGGCCAGCCACCTGGCGTTCCTGGAGGACCGCCTCGCGGTGCTGGAGGGCCGCCCGCAGCGCTACGGCACCCAGTTCCAATCCACCGACGACGGCGGCTGGCGGCCGTTTCCGATCGAGGACGAATCCGGCATCGACGGCCGGCGCGCCGCGGCCCGGATGAGCGGCTTTGGCGAATACATCCGCCAGTTGGAGGCTCACGGCGTCCGGGTCGAACGCCGTGACGCCGGGGACGATTGAAGAACCTCGGCGAGCGGCCGGCCGCGCACCGCCCGCCACGGGTCCATCTCGGTGTAGACGGTATCGCGCTCCCAAAAGCCGGGGCGGTCGTCGACCATCCACTCCAGGGCCACGAGCCATTTGCAGCTCTTCCAGAAGTAGAGGTGGGGGACGAGCAGCCGCAGGGGTCCGCCGTGGGCGCGCGGCAGCGGGGCAGCGTCGGTTGCCCAGACGACGGACACGCCCGGGCGGCGGGCGTCGGCCAGCGCAAGGTTGGTGGACCAGCCCCCTGCGGCGTGGGCCATCAGGTGGCGTGCCTGCGGCTTGGGCCGCACCAGGGATTCCAGGAGGGCGAAGTCGGCTCCGGTCCACGTCCGTCCGAGCACGGACCAGCCGGTGACGCAATGGACATCGGCCGTTTGGGTCCGCGCCTGCAGGCCGGCGAGTTCCGCCAGTGTGCAGCGCCTTGGCCGCTCCACCGCGCCGACCAGATCCAGATGCCAGGGATCGGGTCCCTCCGGGACGGACCCGTGGTGGAGGACCGGCCAGCCGGCAGCCTCCACCTGTCCCGGGGGCAGGCGTGGGTTGCTCACGAGCCGGCCGCCTCCGGGACGGCGACGCGCAGGCGCAGGGCGACGGCGGCCGCCAGGAGTGCCTTGAGCACGTCCCAGGGCAGGAAGCTCGCCAGCCCCAAAACGGTGCGGCCGTTGAGCGGCAGGTGCCCAAACAGCACCATCCCGGCCAGCCCCCCGGCGTAGACGACCGCGATGCCGACGACCTCGGCCGTGGCGAGCCGCAGGTAGGCGCGCCGGCCGCCCGCGATCCAGGCGCAGACCGCCGCCGCCGGGGGGTAGGCCCACAGGAACCCGCCCACCATGCTGAAGAGGACCGCCGGACCGGCGCCGCCGCCCGCGAACACCGCAAGCCCCATCGCGCCGAGCAGCAGGTACACCGCCTGGGATGCGAAGGCCCAGCGGGGCGGCAGCAGCGCGCCCGTCAGGCAGACGGCGAAGATCTGCAGCGTGAACGGCACCCCGGGCAGCAGGGGGTTGGGCAGGGCGATCTGGGCGCAGACGGCGGTCAGGGCGGCGAGCAGGGCCGCAAGGGCCAGACGACGCAGACGCACGGGCAGGGATCCCTCCAGTCGGCGCGGGTTGTAAACCCACGACGCTTTTCTGGGTTTACGGTTACGGCGGCTGCCGTCCGGTTCCTGCTGCCGCGCCGGTACCCGTTGGTGGACAGAGGGAAAAAGGCCGCTTGGCCGCGAATCTTGGGCCGGATGGCCTGGGCCCCTGGCTCGCGGCAAGTCGGAAGGGGATTGTGGTGCATGGGGGGCTCGGGTCGGGCGCGGCGCGTCCCGCCAGCCGTCGCCGTGTTGCTGTGTGCCCTGTTGGTTGGGTCGCCGGTGGCGCGCGCCGCGGGTGCGGCCCTGCCGCCAGGGGCCTCCGGGTTCGTTTCGACGGGCCGGATCGACCTCTTCTATGGCCGCAGCCTCACTCCGGGCGCCTGGTACCGGCTGGACGCGCGCCAGTTCGCCGCCCTGCATCCCCGCGGGCCCGCCGGTCTGCGCCTGCTTTACAACCAGTGGCTGGCCATCGCCGACCTGCGGGCGGCGCTGTACACCTCGGCGGGTCAGCCGCAGGCGGACGGGGTGGTCGTCTACCCGCCGGGCCCCAGCGCGGTGCTGCACGTATTGGACCTTGCCCTTTGGGCGCGGGAGCGGGCGCTGTTGTTCCGGCTGGGCGTCGGGCCGCGGCGCGGCTATCCAAAGTTCGCGGACCTTGGCTACCGGGATGCCACCCCGGCGGTCGGGAGCCACCGCCGGCCGGACGTGCAGACCCCGGCGCGGATTGGCGCCCTGATCGCCGCTCTGCCGCTTTCGGGGGCGCTGTTTGCCGGAGACCGCATCTTTCTGATGCCCTACCGCCTGCCACAGGAGTACGGGGTCACGGACGTGTACGGTCCCGGTATTCGCGTCTGGCTGGCGGCCGACGCCCAACCGCATCTGCGCCACGTGCTGTACCACGAACTGGCGCATACGATGCATTTCCGCTACGGCGGCTACGACACCACCGCAGGCGGTCAGCCGCTTTCGGCCTTCTGGCGTACCTACCTGGCGATTCGCGGCCTGCGCTGGCACGACCCGACCCTGTATCCCTGGGCCCAGCAGACCCCGGAGTGCTTTGCCGAGGACTTCGCCTTCGTGTTTCGTCACCCGGGCGGGCTCGGCTACCAGGCGGCCTGCCCGCCGCCGACCGCCGCCCAGCGCCGCGCCCTGCTGCGTTTTTGGAGCGGCCTGCCGTCGCAGCCGAACCACTCGCCGTTCGCGGCGGCCGACTGGGTGCGCTGGCGCCTTCCCTGGCCGAGCCCCGCCTTCGGCAACTTCACCGCCCTTGACTTCACGGCCGGCGCGAGCCTGCAACTGCGCCTGGCCCTGGCGCCGCAGGCCTCCGCCGGCCCATACACCGTGCAGGTCGCGGGCGGCAAGGTGCTGACCACGCTGCGGCCGGGCGCGGCGTGGGCGTCGCGGGTGGCGGGGCCCCGCAGCGGGGGGCTGGAGATCGACGCGCAGAGCCCGACCCTGGTGCTGTCGTCCCTGCAGGTTTGGCGCAACGCGGCCTTTGTTCCCGTACCGCGCGTCTCGGGTGTCTTTGTGGACACCCTGAGCAGCTGGGCGCGCGCCGGTATCGCCGCGGCGGTGCGCCACGGCGTCGTCGGCGGCTACCCCGACGGGCGGTTCCGGCCCAACGCCAAGGTCACCCGGGCGGAGATGGCGCGGATGCTCGCGACCGGGTTGCGCACGCCGCTGTTTGGCCCCGGCCGCAACGGCTTTGCCGATGTGCCTCAGACCTCGTGGGCCGCCCCGTTCGTGGACGCGGTGGGCAACCTCCTGCCCGGGGTTACCCCCCACGGCCGGTTCCACCCGGGACGGCCGCTGCAGCGGCAGCAGGCGGTTGCCTGGCTGGTGCGGTCCTATGGGTGGCCCGCCGTGCCCGCGGCGCAGGTGGCCGGCATCCTGGCGCCGTATCCAGGCGGCAATCGGGTGGCGGCGCCCGACGCACCTTGGTTTGCGCGGGCCGTGCTGCTCGGGCTGGTACGCGGTGGCGCGACCGGCGCCCTGCACCCGCGCAGTGCGATGACGCGTGCCCAGGCGGCGGTGCTGGTCATGCGCGCGCTGCATCTGAAGCAGGGGTAGGCCGCGGGCTCAGGCGCCAAGACGTTGGGACGAAAGAGGGGGAGCGGGTGCCCGGCGGCCCCGCGCGCGACATGGAGATGGCGGGCGAAGACGCGCAGGGCGGAGGGGCCCGGGCCATACGGCCGCTCGCTTTGCGCCAGCGCGTCGACGCAGGCGTGCGGATCCCGGGCAGCAAGAGCCTGACCAACCGCGCCCTGATCCTGGCCGCGCTCGCCGCCGGCCGCTCGCGGCTGGAGGGTGCCCTGCAAAGCGACGACACCGCCGCCTGTGCCGATGGGCTGGTGGCGCTGGGCGTGGCGGTGCGCAGCGAGGAAGACGGCCGCGTCCTGGTGGTGGAAGGGCCCGGGGGCGGGCCCCGGGCGGCGTCCGCCGAGGTGGATGCGCGGCTTTCGGGTACGACGGCGCGCTTTCTTGCCCCGTACATGGCCCTGGGGCGTGGCCGCTACCGGCTCGACGGCGGCGCGCGCCTGCGGCAGCGCCCCATGGGTGTGTTGTGGCAGGCGCTGCGCGATCAGGGGGTGCGGATTGACGGCGGTCCGGACCTGCCCTGGACCGTGCACGGCGCGGGGGGCCTGGCCGGCGGAGACCTGGCGATCGGCGCGGACGACACCTCGCAGCCGGCGTCCGGCCTGTTGATGGCCGGTCCCTTTGCCCGCCGGGACCTGGAGCTGACCGTCGAAAGCCAGCGGGCCGCCCTGCCGCACGTGGCGATGACCGCCGGGCTGATGGCCGTCTTCGGGGTGGCGTGCGCGTCCCCGGGGCCCGGGCGCTTTCGGGTGCCGGCGGGTGCGGCCTATCGTCCCGGCACGTACGCCATTGAGCCCGATGCGTCCGCCGCCGCCTACTTTTGGTCGCTGGCGGCGCTGAGCGGGGGGCGCGTGCACACGCCGGGCATCGGTCGCAGCCGGCTGCAGGGCGACGCGGCCTTCCTCGACGTGCTGGAGGCGATGGGCTGTCGGGTGTCGATCGCCGCGGACGGGGGCGCGGTGGTGCAGGGTCCGGACGGTGGCCGCCTGCGGGCGGTGGGCCGCGACATGAGCGCGATGGGGGATCAGGTGCTCACCCTGGCCGCGCTCGGGCTGTTTGCCGATGGACCGTGCGAGGTCCGCAACGTCGCCCACATCCGGTTGCAGGAATCCGACCGCATCGCCGCCGCCGTGGCGGAACTGCGCCGGCTGGGCGCGCGCTGCCAGGAGCGGCCCGACGGGTTCACGGTCTGGCCGCTGCCCCCGGAGGCGGTCGGGCCGGTGCGGGTGCGGACCTACGGCGACCACCGGATGGCGATGAGCTTTGCCTTGGCCGGGCTGCGTCGACCGGGTGTGGCCATCGCCGATCCGGGCTGCGTTTCCAAGACGTTTCCGGGGTTCTTTCAGGAACTGGAGCGAGCGGTCGGTTAGAAGGGGTGGTCCGATGCGCACGGTGCCGGGCGGTGGGGAATGGACCCGGCCCCTGCCGCAGGATGCGGACGCCCTGGCCGAGGGCGTCCTGGGCGATTTTGAGCGCCACGTCGGCACGGCCCTGGCGCGGGTGATGCGCTTTATGGGGCTGACGACCGTCGAGTGGGAGGCGCATGGTGCCGTTGTGCGCGATGCCCACGGCCGCGAGTATGTCGACTGCGGCGGCTACGGCATGTTCGTCCACGGCCACAGCCACCCGCGCGTCGTGGCGGCGGTGCAGCATCAGGCCGCGGTGCTGGCCCAGTCCACGCGGCTACTGGCCCACGCCGGTCAGGCGGAACTCGCGGCGCGGCTCGCGGCGGCCGCCCCGCCCGGGTTGGCGTATGCCTTCTTTTCGAACTCCGGCGCGGAGGCGGTGGAGGCGGCGTTGAAGCTGGCGCGGGCGGCCACCGGGCGCGCCGGCGTGCTGGCGGCGGACGGCGGCTTCCACGGCAAGACCCTGGGCGCCCTGAGCGCCACCGGCAAGGCCATGTACCGCGACCCGTTCCAACCCCTTCTGGAAGGGTTCACGCACGTGCCCTACGGGGACGCGGCCGCGCTCCGGGCCGATGTCGAACGGGCGGTCCGTCAGCCCGGAGGCCTGGCCGCGGTGCTGCTCGAACCCATCCAGGGCGAGGCCGGGGTGGTGGTGCCCCCGGAGGGCTACCTCGCGGCCGCGCGGGCGGCCTGCGACCGCCACGGTGTTCTGCTGATTCTGGACGAGGTGCAGACGGGCATGGGGCGCACCGGGGCGCTGTTTGCCTGCAGCCGCGACGCGGTGCGGCCCGACATCGTGACCCTGGCCAAGTCCCTGGGTGGCGGTGTGATGCCGATTGGCGCCACGCTGGCGACGGAGGCCTGCTGGCGGCCGTTCGACGAAAACCCCTTCCTGCACACCTCCACGTTTGGCGGCAGTCCCCTGGCGTGCGCGGCGGCGCTCGCGGCCCTGGAGGCGATCGACCAGGAGGACCTGTGCGGGCGGGCCCGCGCGCTCGGGGAACGCATCGGCCCGGAACTGGAGCGCTTGGCGCGGGCGCATCCGCGGAGTATCGCGGCGGTGCGCGGGATCGGGTTGCTGTGGGGCATCGAGTTGCGCAGCGAGGGTTTGGGCGGGTGGATGCTCAGCCGTCTGTTGGAGGCGGGGGTGTTGGTGGTCCATTCGCTCAACCAACCGCGCGTCCTGCGGTTGATGCCGCCGGCCGTCCTGACGGTGGCGCAGTTGGACTTCGTCCTGGAGGCGCTGCGCGGCGCGGCCACGGAGGCCGACGAGCTTGCCGCCGAACTGCAGGCCGCCGACGTCGGAGGGTGAGGCTGCGGCGGGCGTCCGCCGGTCAGGCACAGGGGGGTTGGTCGGTCGACGGCAACACAAGGTCTGCGACCGGGCAGAGCAGGGCGGCCAGCGGTTCGTCGGCGCCAAGCAGGACCAGCGCATACCGCGCCGCGGCCCGGGCTGCGCGCAGGGCCGGCAGGTCTGCCGCGGCGGCGGCGACGTGCCACGACCCGGCGGGGCCGTGGAGGCAGAGCCGCAGGCCGCCGTCGTGCCAGGTGAGGCGCGCGCCAAAGCCGCTGGGCAGCCGCACCGGCACATCCCCATACTGCTGGTGCAGGGCGCGCACCATCGGCCCGATGTCCGGATCGAAGTCCTCGGCCGGCGGCCCGTCCTCCAGGTCGAGCCGCGTCTGACCGGCCGCGAGGCTCGGTGGGTCCGCCTCCAGCACCACCGCCGCGAGCGCCGCCCGACCAAGGAACCGGCCCAGGCGCGCCACGACGACTCCGGATGCGGATGCGGGCACGGGCGCAGGCATCGGGTCGGTCGCCGCCTCTGGGCCGGCCGGCGGTGCCTGGGCCGGTGCGCAACCGGCGCAAACGGGCAGCGTCGCCCAGCGGTGGGCAAGGCGCCGGCGCACCAGCCGGGCCTGCGCGGGTTGCAGCCCGACGCCGCAGCGGCTGCAGCGCAGACGTCCGTCCGCCGCCGCGGCCGCCAGCGCGGCCTGGAGTTCCGCTTCGGTCAGCGCGTAGCCCCCCGCGTCCGCCGCCAGCGGATCGCGGCCGGGGCGCGTCCCCCGGTCCTTCGCATCCAAGCGGGCACACGCCCTTTCAGCGTCGCGCCGTCCCGCGGTGTTGGCCGACCGCGGTACCGACCGACGGGATCCAGGCGTATTGTAGCCGGTTCGGCGTCGCGGCGGCCTGGCAGGAGCACCCCGAAGCGGGTCGAACTCGACGCCAGGCCCACCGGGGCGGGCCCGCTGTCGGCTGGCCAAGACCCACGGCGGAACGACCGGACCTCGGCTGGCGGCGGGGCAGGGAGGAGGGGCGCGTCGATGGCGGGAAGCCGGCGGTCTGGTGGGCGGGTATCGCCGGAACTCGCGGCGGTCGGCGAGCGACTGCGTCAGGCCCGCGAGGCGGCAGGCCGCAGCCTGGAGGACATCGAGGCGGTCACCCGCATTCGCGTCGCATACCTGGAGGCCATCGACGCCGGGCTCCGCGCCGAACTGCCCGGGGATGTCTTTGTCAAGGGTTTCGTGCGCGCCTACGCCAACGCGGTCGGGCTGGAGGGCGATCTGCTTGTGGCCCAATACAAGCGATCCCTTGAAGCCGCGTCGCCCCAGGGCGCCTCCGGGTCCGCCGCGCCGGAACCCGACGCGGTCCCCCCCATCGAGCGGGCGCGACCGCCGTCAAGACCGGCACCGGATGTGAAGCGCCGCACGTCGGTCCGCCGGGCTGGGGCGCCGCGCCGGGGGTCTCGCGCCGTTCAGGGTCGCGACGCGGCGATCCGGGCCGCCCGCGCCCGGATTCGCGCCCGCCGGATCGGCCCCGCGGGGGTCCGGCGGGGTCTGGTGCGCTGGGTGATCGGCGGGGTGGCCGTGGTCGCGGTGGGTTTCGCGAGCTACGCGCTTGCCGGCTACTTCGCCCGCCGCGCGGCCCCTGCGGCGAAGGCTTCGGCCACGACCGGCGCGTCCTCCGGTTCCACGCGGCCGCCGGCGACGAAGCATCCGCCGGCGGTCGCGGCCGGTGCGTCTGCCGCCAGGGCGCGCCCGGCGGTTCAGGTGCACTTTGTCCACCAGGCCGATGGTTGGCACGGCACCTACGTCCTTACCGCCGCCGCCTCCCAAGGGCTGGCGGTGCGGATCACCACCCGGCGGCCCTGCTGGACCGACCGCTGGACCGACGGGTCCACCCGGGCGCAGTCCCTGACCCTGCCGGCCGGAGGCAGCGTGACGTGGAAGGCGAGCCGGACGCTGCGCGTCGAGGTCGCCAACGCCCCCGGGGTGCGCGGCGTGACGGTCAACGGCCTTGCCACCCCCGCGCTGCCGCCCGAGCACACCCACGTGGAATGGCTCACCTTCCGCCGCGCGACCTCGGCGGCCGCCGGCTGAGGTCGCCTGGGCTGGGGCCCGGGCCCGGGGCATAGGCATTGGCCATGGCGCGCCTGGGTCGTTGCCTCCCGTTCCTGCTGAGTGGCTGTCTGGCGGTCGGGTGCCTGGCGCCGGGTGCGGCGTGGGCCGCGCCGCCGCCGCCGGCCGACGCCGCGTCCGCCCCGTCGGTGACGGCGGACGCCGCGGTGCTGATCGACGCCCGCACGGGCCGTGTGCTGTATGCCAAGGCGGCGAATACGCCGCGGGCCCCGGCCAGCACCACCAAGATGATGACCGCCCTGATTGCCCTGGAGCAGGGCAACCCGGACGCGACCGTCACGGTCGGCCGCCGCGCCGCCGCGACGCCGGGGTCTTCGGCCGGGCTGCGCGCCGGTGAACGCTACACGCTTGCCGCCCTGCTGCGCGGTCTGCTGCTGCGTTCGGGCAACGACGCCGCGGTCGCGATCGCCGAGCACGTCGCGGGGTCGGTGCGGGACTTTGCGGCCTTGATGAACGCGCGCGCCCAGGCCCTGGGGCTGCGCAACACGCACTTTGTCAATCCGCACGGGCTGACCGAGCCCTTCCACTACTCCAGCGCCTACGATCTGGCCCGCATCGCTCGCGCCGGCCTGAAACTGCCGGCGTTCGCGGCGATCGTGGACAGCGCCACGGCGCAGATCAGCGGCTACGACCGGCTGCAGCGGGCCTTCCACCGCGAGTTGCGCAACACCAACCAATTGCTGCTGGCCTATGACTGGGTCGACGGTGTCAAGACCGGGACCACCCGGGCGGCCGGCAACTGCCTGGTGGCCTCCGGCACGCGGGGCGGCCTGCGCCTCATCGCCGTCGTCCTGCACAGCGATCATCGCTGGGGGGATGCCCTGCAGCTGCTGCAGTGGGGGTTTGCCCACTTCAGCGACCGCACCCTGCCGGCCGGCGCCGTCGTCGGCCGGGTGGCGGTGCGCGCCGCGGCGCGGCGTGGGGCGTCGGTGGCGGCGGTCAGTGCGGGCGCCCTGGCGGTGCCCGTCGCGCTTTCCGAGTTGCCGCGCACCCGGCTGCGCCTGGAACTGCCCGCGACGCTGACGGCGCCGGTCCGTGCCGGCCAGGTCGTGGGGAAGGCGGTGCTGGAGCGCGCGGGCGAGGTCCTGGGTCAGGTTCCGCTGGTCGCGGGGGGCTTTGTGGCGCGCGCCCCGTGGTATCGGCGGTGGTGGCGGCGGTTGTGGTCCCGGGACGGCGCGCCTCAGAGCACCGTGCGCAGCGCGCCGCCGTCGCAGTAGACGTGGGTGCCGGTGATGTAGGTGTTGGCGAACGACAGCAGGAACGCCGCCGCGCGGCCGTATTCCTCCGGCTCGCCGTAGCGGTCCAGCGGTATGGCCCGGCGCAGGTCCGCCTGGACCGCTTCCAGGCTGCGGCCGCTTTCCGAGGCGCGGCGCCCGTCGAGGAGGGCGATCCGCTCGGTGGCGAAACGCCCCGGGGCGAGCGCGTTGACCAGAATGCCGTCGGGTGCGCAGGCGTCGGCCAGGCTCTTGAGAAAGCCGACGCCTGCCGCCCGCAGCGCGCCGCTGAGCACCAGGTCGCCGACCGGCTCGCGCACGGAGGTGGACGTCACGGCAAGGATGCGGCCGCCCCCCCGCTGGCGCATGCGCGGCACGGCCAGACGGGTCAGCCGCACGATCGGCAGCACCACGGCCTCGAAGGCGGCGGTCCAGGTGGCGTCGTCCGCGTCCAGGACCCGGCCGGCCGGCGGGCCGCCGGTGTTGAGCAGCAGGCCGTCCAGGCCGCCGTGGCGCGTGACCGCCGCTTCGATCAGACCGGCGCAGCCCTCCGCCTGAGAAAGGTCCGCGACGACGCCGGCGACGTCCGCGCCGGGCACCTGCCGACGGACCGCATCGACCGCGGCCGCCACACGCTGCGCAACGCGTGAGCCAAGTACCACGGCGGCTCCCTCGCGGGCACACGCGACCGCGGTGGCCAGGCCCAGACCCGCGCTGCCGCCGCCGACCACGACCACGCGTCCGTTCAGTCCCAGGTCCATTCGCACCAATCCCCCTCACGACCCAGCGCGGCCGCCGCCGCCCGGATCCGGCCGGGTCGCCCCCGTCCTCCGTCCCTGCGGCCGCGTATGCCGGCAGACGGCCGGGCCCATCCCCGTGGCGCCACCGGGAGGCCGCGGAGCAGCGGCCACCCTTACGGCTGCGGCTCGGCGGGCGGCGGCGGCAGGTGTTCGGCCAGCCACCCGCGCACCAACGCGCGCAGTTCCAGATCCACCGGCTGCTCGGCCAGGGCGGCATACTCCGACGGGTCGCCCGGGCCGTCGCTGCGCCGCAGGATGTGGGTGAGGCCGGGCAGGAGCGACGCCTGGACGTCGGGCGTTTCGCCGCGCGCCGCCGCCGCCTGTCGCATGCGGTCGGCCAGGGCCTGGGCGTCCTGCGGCGGCACCTGGGCGTCCTTGGATCCGCCGACCACCAGCGCCGGACCGCGCACCTGCTCGGCGAGGGCGCCAAGGTCCAGCTCGAAATGCGATCGAAACCAGCGGGCCGGCACGGGTTGGCCCAGGAATTCCACCACCGGCTGCTCCGCCGCGGCCTCGCGTACGGCGACGATCAGCGCCTCGGTCGCCTCGCGCTGGTCGAATCCCGGGGGAATGCCGAGTTCCTGGCGCTCGGCCGGAGGCAGGGCCGCGATGGCCTGTTGAACGGCGGCCGCCTGCCGACGCAGCAGGGCCTCCATCGGGGTCAGCGCGGGGGCGAGCAGCACCAGCCCGGCCAGCAGGTCGGGCTGCCTGGCCGCGATGAGCATGGCCAACGTCGTGCCCTCGCTGTGGCCGAGCAGAAAGACGGGCAGCCCGGCGGTTTCGTGCAGTCGGCGCGCGAAGCGCACGGCGGCCAGACCGTCGCCGGCCAGATCGTGCACGTCGGCCTCCAGCAGTTCGCCCGCCGACGCCCCGACGCCGCGTTTGTCGTAGCGGATGCTCGCCAAGCCGGCCGCGGCGCAGTCGGCCGCGAAGGCGTTGAAAATCTGCAGGGGGGCGCCCGGGCTGTTCTCGTCGCGGTCCTGGGGGCCGGATCCGTGCAAAAAGACGACGACCGCCAGTGGATCCACACCCGGTGGCGGCAACTGCAGGCTGCCTCCCAAAACACCGGCCGGACCGGCGAAGTGGACGTCGCGTCCGTGGATCGGTGCCGCATCTTCCTGCGTGCGAATCCCCTCCGTGCGCATCCCGTCCGGATCGCTCCCCCGACATCCCCGCCCCCGGGCGCAGGAGACCCGCGGTGCCGAGCGAAAACGGCGCCACACCTGGGGGCGGGTGGCGCCCCGGCAAAGGGGGACCGCCGGTGTGGCTGGCCGCGGTAACCGGTGCGCTCGGCTGGCTGCTGGTGGCCTCTGCCGTCGGCAAGGCGACCGACGCCAACGACTTCCGCGAGGGTCTGGAGCGGGGCCGGCTGGTCCCCCAACGACTCGTGGCCCCGCTGGCCGTGGCGCTGCCCGTTTTGGAGTTGGCATGCGGCCTGGCCGTGCTGTTCCACCCGGCGTCCGCGGCCCTGGCGTGCGCCGGTGTCCTTTACGGAGTGTTTGCAGCATACCAGGCGGAAGTCCTGCAGCGCGGCGGGGATGCGGATTGCCGCTGTTACGGGAGGCTGCGCAGCGTCGCCCCCGGCCCGGCCGCGGTGATCGGCAACGCCCTGCTTTCCACCGCCGCCGTGGCTCTGGCCGTGCACCCCGCCACCGGACACGCCTGGGTCCGGCTGCCGGTGGGCGCGGCGGCGGCGGTCGCCTATCTGGGGGTGCTGGGGCGGGCCGCACCGCGGACCGGCATGTCCGGGTATCCTTACGCCGAAGTCTGTTACCTTGAGGCGCGGCGCGCCGGCCGGCCGGATGCCCAGGCCAGGGAGGCGGTGGCGGCGGCCTTCGGCCTGGACGTGTCCGCCAGCTATCTGCTGGTGCCGCGCGCCCGGGCCTGGCGCCTGGGCCTGCGCGCCCGCTGGTCCCGCGGCCGCCGGTCCGGTGAACCGCCGGGTCCCTGAGGGCGCGGCAGGTGCGCTTGGCGCCGCGCGCGAAGGGGGGAGCGGGGGAGGGTTGCCGGTGGCGGGCGAAGGGCCGATGCCGCTGCGCATCCCGCTGTGGCCGCCGGGACGGCTGCCCGAGGCGGGCGACGACGCGCCCTGCCTGGAGGCCCACCTGCTGGCGTCGCCGGAGGCGCCGCGGGCGGCCATGGTCATCTGTCCCGGGGGCGGGTACGGCGGCCTGGCGGCACACGAGGCGACGCCGGTGGCCGCCTGGTTGAACCGGCTGGGGATCTCGGCCTTCGTCCTGCGCTATCGCGTCGCGCCCCACCGCCATCCGGCGCCGCTGGAGGACGCCCAGCGCGCCCTGCGGCTGGTGCGCCACCGGGCCACCGCCAGGGGTCTGGATCCCGGCCGGGTTGGTATGTTGGGCTTTTCGGCCGGTGGCCACCTCACCGCCACGGCGGGGACCTATTGGGACCGGGGCCGTCTGGCGGACGCGGATCCGGTGGAGCGCCAGGGCTGCCGCCCGGACCTGATGGTTCTTTGCTATCCGGTGATCAGCCTCTCCTGCCTGCCGCATGAGGGCACCCGGCGCAACCTGCTGGGCTCGCGGCCGTCGGAGGCCGATTGCGCGGCGCTGTCGCTGGAGACGCAGGTCACGGCCCAGACCCCGCCCGCCTTTGTCTGGCATACCGCGGACGATGCGGCGGTGTCCGTGGAGCACAGCCTCGGTTTTGCGACCGCGCTGCGCCGCGGCGGCGTCCCGTTTGAGCTGCACGTGTATGAGGCGGGGCGCCACGGCCTGGGGCTGGCCGCCGGCGACCGCGATGTCGGCGACTGGACGACGCGTTGTGCCGCGTGGCTACAGCGGCGCGGATTCGGCGCCATCGCCGCCGGCAGCCGCCACACGGGTCGCGGTCGATAGTTGGACGGCCGGGAAGCGGGGAGTGCCAGGGATGGCCATGCCACACCGCGCGTGGATCGGGCCGCGGGCGGCTTCCGACACCCCACCGGCGGACGGGGCGGGGGTGACCGGCGGTGCCGCGCGGCCGCCCCGGTGGGGTCGGTGGGTGCGGATCGGGTCGGCGAACTGGGCGCTGCTGGCGGCGGGGGCGATCCTTGCGGCCAGTCTGGCCACCACGGCGGTCTTGGAGGCGCGGGCCCGTGCCAGCACCAACGTGGCCCTGGATCTTTCGCACTGGGTGACGGGTGCCCTGGAACTCGAGCGCGCGGAAGACGCCGCCCTCGCCACACAGCGTCCGCTCTCCACCGCCGATCTGGCGCGGGAGGATGCGCGCTTTGGCCGGCGCAGCGCGCGCGCCCTGGCGGGTCTGGCGCCAGCGCAGCGACCAGGGCTTGCCAGGCTGGCGGACACCTACCGGGGCGCGGTGCACACCGTGGTCGCCGATCTGGTCACCGGCCAGGTCGGCCGGGCGCGGCAGGTGGACGCCGGTCTGGAAGCGACGGCCTTCCACGCCTTCCTCGCCCGGGTGCGTCCGGTGGCCCGTGCCCAGATCGCCGCGGCCGAGCGCGACCAGCGGGGCGCCGACGTCGGCTCCCTGGCGGTGCTGGGCCTGGGGGGGCTGGTGGTCTCAAGCCTCACCCTTTCGAGCGTGCGGCTGCGGACCCGCAGCGCGGAACTCGCGGGCGAGCGGGCCGGCCTGGTGCGCAGTGAGGCGCGCCTGCGGGCCCTGGTCCAATACGGCGGCGACGTCGTCTTGGTCCTCGACCATTCGGGACAGAGCCTGATTTGGGCGAGCGCTTCCGCGGTTCGCCTGCTTGGCGTGCCGCCAGACGCCCTGGTCGAGACGCCGCTCGGGTCGTTGCTGCACCCCGGGGACGCCGAGCGCCTGGGGCGTTTGCTGGCGGGAGCCGGCGACCGCTCGGGGTTGGTGGGCCAGATCGACCTGCGCCTGCGACATTCCAAGGGCGGGTGGCGGGACTTTGAGACGGCGGTTTCCAACCTGTCGCACCAGCCCGAGGTTGCGGGCTGGGTGCTCAACGCGCGGGACGTCACCGACCGGCGGGCCCTGGAGCGCGAGTTGCGCCACGCCGCCTACCACGACGCCCTCACCGGATTGACCAACCGCACGGGCTTTGGGCAGGCCATGCAACGGACGCTGGCGGCCGGGACGCCCGCCGCCCTGATCCTGATCAACCTCGGCGGGTTCAAACGCGTCAACGATCTCTATGGACACGCCGCCGGCGACCGGCTGCTGGCGACGGTTGCCGAACGCCTGCGCACGGGCGCGGGGGCCGGGTCCGTCGTGGCGCGGCTGGGCGGGGACGAGTTCGGCGTTCTGCTGCAGGGGGCGGTGGACGGCGCCGGCGTCGAGAATCTGGCGCGGCGTCTGGTGGCCGCCGTCGGCGGGCGGATGGTGGCCACCGGGGTGGCGACCAGCGTGCGGGCCCGGGCCGGGGTGGCGATGGCGGACCCGGGCGCGGACCCCGAGGTGGTGCGGCGCCAGGCCGATTTCGCCCTGCAGACCGCGCGGGAGCCGGACGCATCCCCGGTGCACCGCTTCACGCCGGAGACGCAGGCCGCCATGGCGGAGCGGGTGGACCTCGAGCAGGACCTCGCGCTTGCCCTGGACCGTCAGGAGTTGGTCTTGCACTTCCAGCCGATCGTCCGGGTGGTCGACGGCGGCATCACCGGTCTGGAGGCCCTGGTGCGCTGGGAGCGGCCGGGACGCGGTCTGGCGCCGCCGGCCGCCTTCATTCCCGCCGCCGAACGCACCGGGCTGATCGTCCCCATCGGCCGCTGGGTGGTCGCCGAGGCCTGTGCCCAGTTGGCGCGCTGGGCCAGCCGCTACCCGCCCGCCGCCGCGTGGCGGATGGGCGTGAACCTCTCGCCGCGGCAGCTGGCGGATCCCCAACTCGTCGATGACGTGGCCGGCGCGCTGCGGGCGTCCGCGATCGGGCCCGGCCGACTCATCCTGGAGATCACCGAGAGCATGGTGGCCCAGGACGCGGCCGCGGTCGTCGATGTCCTTTCCCGGCTGCGGGCCCTGGGGGTGGGGGTGGCGCTGGACGACTTCGGCACCGGCTATTCCTCCCTGAGCACCCTGGTGCGGTTGCCGGTGGACGCGATCAAGATCGACCGTTCCTTCATCACCCGCCTGGGAAGCGATCCCCTGGCGAGCACCGTGCTGGAGGCCGTGATCCGCATGGCCTCCGGCCTGCGGCTCGAGCCGGTGGCCGAGGGCGTGGAGAGCGTCGAGCAGGTCGACGTCCTGCGCCGCATGGGCTGCCGGCGCATCCAGGGCTACTATTTCGCCCGCCCCATGGCCCCGCGGAACGTGGAGGGGCTGCTTTCGTCCGGGCGCCTTCAGCTTCCGGCCGCGCGCTGAATCCTGGGCGCGCCGCGGGTCAGGCGCTGGGCGGGCGCAGCAGCCACACCAGGTGTTCCACCAGGGCGTCGGGGTCGGCGGCGTCGAGCCCCGGTGCGTCCAGGGCCGCCGCGACCCTGGACGCGAGGTTTCGCGCCAGGGCGGCGCGCGGACCGGGCAGCAACTGGCCCTGGCGGCGCCAGTAGGCGGTGAGCGCGGTGGCCAGTTCGGGCGGCAGGCGGTCGCAGGCGGCGCGGGCGGGACCCCGCGGGCCCAGGTCGGCGGTGCGGTCGCGCGGCGGGCCGGGGGTGTAGCCGGCGCGGGCACGACCGGCGCGCTCCAGGGCGGCGGCAAGGTGCTCCAGCGCGACGGCGGGCGGCAGGGTGGCAAGCACCGGCTGGCCCAGCGCGGCCGCCGCG
>DAHWHT010000204.1 GCA_027335515.1 Clostridia bacterium | reverse complement strand
TTCTTCAGCAATGTCACCCTCTTTGTGGCGGCGATGCTGACAGCGGTGATCGCCAATAACCTTCTGCTGATTTTCGCCGCCTGGGAGGTCATGGGCCTGTGTTCCTACCTCCTGATGGGCCACTGGTTCGAGGAACCGGCCAACTGCCGCGCGGCCGCCAAGGCCTTCATGGTTACGTGCATCGGCGATGTGGGTCTGCTGCTGGGCATCTGGTGGGTGTTCTCGCTCACGCACACCTTCAGCTTCGCGGCCCTGCCCGGTGCGTTGGGCGCCCTGCACTTGCCGGGGGCGACCCTGAACGCCATCGCGTTGCTGATCTTCCTCGGGGCGGTCGGCAAGTCGGCGCAGGTGCCGCTGCAGATCTGGCTGCCGGACGCCATGGCGGGCCCGACACCGATCAGCGCCCTCATTCACGCCGCGACCATGGTGGCCGCGGGCGTGTTCCTGGTGGCCCGCACCTACGGCATCTTCCTGCTGGCGCCGGCTGCCCTGCACTGGGTGGGTATCGTGGGAGGCATCTCCGCGTTCCTTCCCGCGACGATCGCCTGTGTGCAGACCGACATCAAGAAGGTGCTGGCCTACTCCACCATCAGCCAGCTGGGGTACATGATGCTGGCCATGGGGGTGGGGGCCTTCGAGGCGGGTATCTTCCACCTGCTGACCCACGCCTTCTTCAAGGCCCTGCTGTTTTTGGCGGCCGGCAGCGTGATCCATGCGGCGGGCACGCAGAACATGCACGAGATGGGCGGCCTGTGGCGCAAGCTGCGCACCACGGCGACCACCTTCATCGTCGGCACCCTCGCTTTGGCGGCGATCCCGCCCTTTTCGGGCTTCTGGAGTAAGGACGCCATCCTGCGGGCGGCCTGGGCCTCGCCGGAACGGGGGCTGTATTGGCTGGGTACGATCGCGGCCGGCCTGACCGCCTACTACATGACGCGGGCGGTCGTGCTGACGTTCTTTGGCCGGCCACGGGATGCGCATGTGCAGGAGCATGCCCATGAATCACCGGCGGTTATGCTCGTGCCGCTGATCGTTCTGGCGGTGCCGGCGGCCCTGCTCGGTTGGGTGATCGACCGCCCACTGCGCCACCTGCTGACGCCACACGCCGCCGCCACGGTCGTTCCGGTGGTGTATGGGTACCTGCCGCTGCTGCTTTCCCTGGTCGGGGTGGCGGTGGGGTTGGCCCTTTATCTCGGACCGCTGGCACGCCGCGAGGCGCTGCTGCGTTCGCCGTTGGTGCGGCCGGTGTATGGCTTGTGCAAGCGGCTGTGGTTCTTTGACGACCTTGGCGCCGTGGTGATGTATGCGGTGGGGCTTGGCCCCAGCTTCTTGATCGGTGCGTTCGATCGGTACGTCGTCGATGGCGCCGTCAACGGCATCGGCTGGTTGGCGATGGCCTTTGGCCGGCTGTGGCGCAGGCTGTCGACCGGCAACGTCCAGGCCTACATGCTCACGATGGTCGTGGCCCTTGCCATCGGACTCGTAGCCCTGCAGGCGATGGGGGGTTAACCGTTGTCAGGAATGCCCCTGCTGAGCATCCTGGTCTTCGCGCCGGCGGTCGGCGCTCTGGTGCTCGGCCTCATGGGCGGCCGCTCCCCGCAGACCCTGCGGTCGGTGGCCACGGTGTTCATGGTGGTGCCGCTGGCGATCGTTGTGCTGCTGTTGGGTACGTACCACTACGGGTCGGGCGGCCTGCAGTTTGTGCAGCGCCTGCCGTGGGTGCCGGCCTGGCACATCCAGTACTTTCTCGGGGTGGACGGGCTCAGCCTGGTCCTGCTGCTGCTGACGGCGGTGATCGGTGTCGTCGCGACGGTTGCCTCGTACGGCATCGGCGAGCGCGTCCAGGAGTATTTCGTCTGGCTGCTGATCCTCCAGACGGGCATTCTGGGCGTCTTCTGCGCACAGGACCTGATCCTGTTCATCGTCTTTTTCGACGTCGTCCTGGTGCCGATGTACTTCCTGATCGCCATCTGGGGTGGTCCGCGGCGTCAGTATGCGGCGCTGAAGTTCCTGATCTACACCTTCACCGGCAGTGTGCTGATGCTGGTGGCGGTTCTGGCCCTGTATTTCCTCACCGGGCAGCAGTCTTTCGCCATCCCCACCCTGGCGCGGCTGGCGCCCCGCGACCTCGGCCGCGGCCTGCAGTTGCTGCTGTTTACGGTCATCTTTCTCGGGTTTGCGATCAAGCTGCCCATGGTGCCGTTGCATACCTGGCTGCCGGACGCCCACGTTGAGGCGCCCACCCCCGTGTCGGTGATCCTGGCGGCGGTGCTGCTGAAGATCGGCGGCTATGGGATGCTGCGCATCGCCCTGCCGCTGTTTCCGCAGGCGGTGCACGCCCTGGCCTGGCCGATCGGCATCCTGGGCGTGATCAACATCATTTACGCGGCCCTGGCGGCGATGTCCCAACACGACTTCAAGAAGCTCGTCGCCTACTCTTCCGTCAGCCACATGGGCTTTGTGCTGCTGGGGGTTGCGCTGGCCACGCCGCTTGGTATCGACGGCGCCATCTTCGTCATGTTCAGCCACGGGCTGATCTCCGCGATGCTCTTCCTGATGGTCGGCGTCTTCTACGACCGCTGTCACACGCGCGAGCTGTCGCGGCTGGGGGGAATGTATCGCACCCTGCCGCTGGCGGGCACCCTGCTGGCCTTCGCGGCATTGGCGAACCTCGGCCTGCCGACCCTCTCCGGATTCGTCGGCGAGTTCTTCACCCTGAGCGGCGTGTTCGCCACCTATCGCATGCTGGCGTTCTGGGCGGCCTTCGGGTTGATCCTGGTGGCCGCGTTCAACCTGATCCTGATGCAGCGGGTGGTGATGGGTCCGCCGCGAACCGAATGGGAGTCCCTGCCCCCGGTCAGTGCGCGGGAACTCGTGACCCTGGTTCCCCTTGTGACCGGCGTGGTGCTGCTTGGGATCGCGCCGGCGGTGCTCATGCAGGTGATCAATGGACCGGCCGCAGCCATCGCGGCCAGCCTGGGAGGCCGATAGCGTGAACTTCGGCGCCGTCTGGCCCGAAATCGTCGTGAGCGGCGTCGGCACCCTGCTGGTGGCGCTCGACCCCTTCGTGGCTGCCGCCCGCCAGCGGTGGTTTGGCTATCTGTGCCTGGCCGGATTGCTGCTTGCCGGGCTCCTGACCCTGGGCGAGCCGGTCCGTGGGGGATCGGTGCTGGGCGGCATGGTGACGCTCGACGCGTTCAGCACCCTGTTTCGGTTGGTGTTCCTCGCGGCCGCAGCCCTGGTGGTGCTGTTTTCCCTGGACTTTGTCCGCGAGCGCGGCAAGGATCTGGGGGAGTTCCTCAGTCTGCTGTGCTTTGCCACCACCGGCGCCATGGTGATGGCGATCTCGCGCGATGTGGTCAGCCTCTACCTCGGACTGGAACTGCTTTCGATCTCCTCCTACGTGCTGGCGGCGTTCCTGCGCGATGAGCCGCGCAGCCATGAGGCGGGGTTGAAGTATCTGCTCAACGGGGCCCTGGCCTCGGCGATCCTGCTGTTCGGCCTGTCGCTTGCCTACGGGCTGACCGGGCAGACGTCCATCCCGGCCCTGACGCACGGTTTGGCGAGCGCCCTGCACACCGGCTACGCCCCGGTGGTCTGGGTGGCGGTCGGCATGGTGCTTGCCGCGCTTGCCTTCAAGATTGCCGCGGCCCCGTTCCACCTCTGGGCACCGGACGCGTATGAGGGGGCGCCCACCCCGGTCACGGGCTACCTGATGGTCGTGGCGGAGACCGCCGGGTTCGTGGCGTTGCTGCGCATCGTCGATACCGGGATGGGCCCGCTGGCCGCCCACTGGGGGCCGTGGCTGGCGGGTCTGGCCATCTTCACGATGACGGTGGGCAACGTGACGGCGTTGTGGCAGCGCAACATCAAACGCATGCTGGCGTATTCCTCCATCGCGCAGGTCGGCTACGTCCTGGTCGGGTTGGCGGTGGCCACGCCCGGGGGGGTGGCCGCCGTGATCTTCTACCTCATTGCCTATCTGTTCACCACCCTGGGGGCGTTTGCCGTCATCGCGACCCTGTCGGCGCGCGCTGCGGGCGACGAGATTTCCGACTACGCCGGGCTGGGCCGGCGTGCGCCCGGCCTGGCGGTGGTGCTGACGGTCTGCATGGCCTCGTACGTCGGCATCCCGGCCACGGCGGGCTTCATGGGCAAGCTTGGCCTCATCGGCGCGGCGGTGCACGGGGGCATGGCGTGGCTCGCGGTGGGGATCGCGATCAACAGCGCCATCTCCATCGGCTATTACTGGACCGTCGCCCGCACCATGTGGGTGGACCCGGCGCCGGCGGAGGCCGGGCGGGTCGCGGTGTCGCCGGCCGGGGCGACCAGCGCCGTCCTGACCCTCGCCGGGGTAGTGTTCCTCGGTATTCTGCCGCAGGCGTTCTTTTGGCTCTCGCACTGGGCGGGGGCGGGCATTCTGCGCTGAGCCGCGCCGCTCGGGCGCGTGCGGCGGGGGCAACACCTGGAGAGGCGAACCGGGGGCGACGAGCCCCCAGGCGGCCGGGCCCGGTCCGGTGGGCCCCGCGGTCTCCGCGCCTTCATCCAACAGGTTTTCCGCACGTGGGGGGCGCGGCTCGGGGCAATTGGTTGCTGGACGCGCTACTGATACTTGTCCCTGAAGCGATCGCGATACGTGTCCCCGTGTCACCTGTGCCGGTGAGCCTCTGGGGGCAAAGCCGCGACTCCTCGCACCCCTGTCCACCGCCGGCGCCCCCGTCTCCTTTGATCCGCCCATCTCCGACCGTCTCCTTCCAGGCCCCCCCTTCATTCATTAGAGTCCACAAGCGCAGGGACTACCCTGGCTGCAGCCGCGCGGGCGGTGGTGGCCTCCGTTAGGTACGTGTGCGGTTGCCGAAACGGAGTCCTCGGAGAGGGGCGGATTGCCGTGTACACTACACCGGTTGCGTGGGGGGTGGCGGGCTCTCCCTTTCGGCGGCAGCAGCCACCGGCGCAGATTCGACACGAGCAGCTGCACGGCGAGACATGCACGCCGGGCAATAGCAAGCGCGATAGTCGGCGATCATATGCACGAGTCCGTGCAGTCGCCCGTCAGTTTGGTCAAAGCAAGGCAAGAGTTGATCGAGGTAAGAGGCGTATCCCCGTTCGAAGCGGCGGAAGAGCGCGTACGCGCAGAAGTCCGCGAGTTGCAACAGCCTGGTACTCTTCGAGTCGGCAAACAAAGGAACTTCCGCGAAGTTGAACACCCTTCCTCTTTGGGTGCCCGCTACGCGAAACTGTTGGAGAAGTGCTTGGAGATGCGTTTCGTGGCGTGTCTCATCAAAGATCATGATTCCTCGCTGCGTGTCTCCTGCGTCATGCAGTCGCGCTAAGTAACGATCAAAACGCAAACACAGCTCCTGAAACGCGAGAGACATCGGGTCCTGGGTGGGAAATGAGCGCTTGTGGACGGCGACGCCAAAAAGTACAGATCGACTAGAGGCAAGCAGATTGTACGTCGACGTCATGAGGCGGCCTCGGCCCGCCACTGTAAGCGCATTCCACGGCGGTTTGTTGTGGTTGGCGATCTGAGAGGCGTGGAGTTCTACGGATGTGCCTGGGATTAGACGTTGCACCATATCCTCGGTGTTCCTGTTGATCCAGAAGGTCTGACGCTCAAAAACCGCAAGCCCAGCCACAACAAAGTACTCTTCCGATAGATTTTGAACGCTTCCAGATTCATCCACATAGAGGAGATGCGTCGCGGATCACATCCGGGCATAAAAAAATCGGCCGGGTGAGATTAACGTCTCGCCGAACCGCGCTACCGCAGCCCTCCCGACCGTGACCGCATTATGCACCTGATCCGGTACAGTGTCAATCGGGCGTGCAGATCGTCAGCGCTGGAGCATGAGTGGTCCGGGCAGGTCTTGGGACCTGGATCGGGTGGCGAAGAGAGCGGCCGACCGTCCCGTCGGCGGCGTGGCGGATCTGGGAACGCAGGGTTGCCCAGTACAACCTGCCCTCCTGGGCGCCGATATACGTGATGTCGGCCGCCCACCGCCGATTGACTTCCGGCGTGAAGTCCCGGTCGACCAGGTTCGGCGCGGGCGTGGCCGCAGCATCGACGACCGTCGTGTGAACGTGTCGCTGACGCGATGGTTTGTCCGCGTTCAGCGAGGTGGCATTGCCACCGTCAGCAGCGCGTGACGGGGGGCACCGCCCTCGGCGAACCACGCCACGTATTCCCGTCTGCGACAACCTGACGTCACCGGCCCGCGCGAACAACACACCGTGCCAAAGCCCGGCGGCTCGATCCTGGGTAAGCTGCAGGTACCCAATCGCACCGCCGCTGCGGTACGGGCGCAGGAGTTCCTTCCTCCGGAAGGCCGGGGAGGGGAGTAGGGCGGCGGAGCCCGGCGTCCCCGCCGATGCCCTCCGTCGCGCCATGGTTGCAGTGGCGGAGGTGGACTTCGATGTCATCGAAACGGATGGTCGCGCCCGGAGCCGCCGCGACGGCGCCCTGCTCGCCGTTGAATACCCGCTTGTCATAGTCGTGTCGCCCCTGGACAACGCGGTCCCCACCCAGAATTCCCGCCCGCCCCGCTAAGGGGTTCAGCACCGGCCGCAGAGATGGCCTGCCACGGCAGGCGTGGGAGAGCATCCAGTCCGCGCATCGCCGCTTCCTGGACTGGTGTCGCGCTGCCATCCACTACGAGCTACTTGGAAACCGCCTATGGAGCCCCTGCTGCCTCGGCTGGAGTCTCTATAGGAACCCAGCTGCGCGTACAGTACTATAGGTCCGGCGCGGAATGGACGGGTGCGTTGAGCCCGAAGGTGGGCACTCCGGGGACGGGCCGTCTGGCAGGAACGCGTGCCCAACGTCCGAATGACTTGGACGACACGGCCAGGGCGCATGACCGTCTGGATCACCGGCTTGGCACAGGGATTCGGATCGACGGCCGGTGATCTCCACAACTCTGCCCAGACATATGCCAAAGGCGTCGGAAGGTGGGGGTGGAGTGGCCTTGCCGACTCGGACGGTACCACGTATGGAGTACCTTCGCGTCGAGAACTACCGGGCGCTGCGCTCGGTGGAGTTCCGAAGCATCACCCCGCTGATGGCGCTGTTGGGCCCGAATGGCAGTGGCAAGTCGACCGTATTCGACGTGTTCAATTTTTTATCGGAATGCTTCCAGCAAGGATTGCGGTACGCGTGGGACCGGCGCGGCAGGGCCAGTGAACTGAGAACGCGTGGTCAAGACGGGCCGGTGGTCATTGAGCTCAAGTACCGCGAAGAGCCGTACGACCCACTGATCACGTATCACCTTGCCATTGATGAGGACCCCCGTGGGCCGTTTGTCGCAGAAGAGTGGTTGCAATGGCGTAGACGACAGTATGGACGGCCATTCCGCTTCTTGGAGTACAAGCGAGGCCAAGGAAGAGCGGTCAGCGGCGAGCATCCCGACGAAACCGAATCGCGCGTGGAGATCCCCCTGCGGTCTCCAGATCTGATTGCTGTCAATACCCTGGGTCAGTTTGCCGAGCATCCGCGCGTAGCGGCGCTCCGGGAGTTTATCACGGACTGGTATGTGTCCTACCTAACCGTCGGAGACACGCGCCAACAACCGGAGGTCGGCCCGCAAACGCGACTCAGCAAGACTGGCGATAACTTGGCCAACGTGGTCCAGTACCTGAAGGAGCAGCACCCCGCGCTTCTCGACCGCATCTTTACCGTCCTTCGCCAACGGGTTCCCCGTTTAGAGCGAGTGGACGCCGAGCCCATGCCGGACGGCCGGTTACTGCTTCAATTGAAGGACGCCCCCTTCGAGAGGCCGGTGATGGCGCGGTTCGTCTCTGACGGCACGCTGAAGATGTTGGCGTATCTGACCGTGCTGATGG
>DAHWHT010000202.1 GCA_027335515.1 Clostridia bacterium | reverse complement strand
CAGGAGGCAGCGTGCCAAAATCGAGGAAGCCCTGGAGGAGATCCAGGCCAAGTTGGAACGCTGGAGCGGTCCTGTCCCACCCCGGGGGCGCAAGCCGACCGTCGAGAGCACCCGCCGCCTGATCAGCCGCATCCTGCGGGGCCGGGAACCAGCACCGTACCTGTGCTATACGCCGGAAGCGGACTCTGCTGGGGCCATCCATCTGCACTGGCACTGGGACAACGCCGCGATGCAGCAGATGATCGACCGCCACTATGGCAAGACGTTGCTCTTTTCAGACCACCTGGAATGGACCGATGAGCAGATGGTCGCGGCCTACCGCAGCCAAGCCAAGATCGAGGACGCCTTCAAGCAGATGAAGGACACTCACTTCGTCAACTGGCGCCCGCTGTTCCACCGGCGTGACCATATGATCCGGGTGCATGCTGCGTATTGCGTCTTCGCCTTGCTTCTTGCCTCCCTGCTGCAGCGCGAGGTCCACCGCGCGGGCATGATCAGCGGCTTCACCACGGTCATGGAAACCCTCGCCGGTATCAGGGCGGTCGTGGACCTACCCCACGACGACCACCATCGGCGCTCCGTCCCCGTCAGCATCCGCCTCACCCGCCGCAGCCCCGATCAGGAGCGCCTGTTCCAGTTGCTCGGTCTCACCCGGTTCCACCCGGAGGTGCCCGCCAGCAAGACAGGTACTACAAACTGACCCCCCGAAAACCCCTGAAGATCAAGCTTTCTGCCTCTGTCACCCTCGCCCGTTGCGAAACTGCCGCTAGGTGGCGGCCGCCAGGGCCGCAGGGGGCTGCGGCGTTGGACTCGGGACGGCGCGTGGTGTCGCGGGGTGACCGCGGGTGCACCGTCGGGCGGCGGCAGCGCAGGCGCTCACGCTCGTTGCCGCCCCTCTGGACGGTGCCACCGCACGGACCACCGCCGGCATCCGGCCCCCCGGTGGTCCGCGTGGACCCCGCGGATAACCCACGGGAGCCCGCGCCGGCGGCGCGTCCGGCATCGCACGCCCGCCCGTCCCTACCGCAGCGCGTCCCCGCAGCGGGCGCACCGTTGCCTCTCGGCGTCCCCTCCTGCGGTCGCGGCTGCCGACCGGGTCCTCGAAGGTCCCACGCCACCGGAGTCCACGGACCGGAACCGGCGCCGCCGTCGCGACGGAACGTTCCAAGCGGCCGCATACGCCGCGCAGGCACCGCTTGGCCGTTTGCCTGCCCCTGCGCCGCGGGCCCCGAGCGCACGCGCCTCGACTCCGCGCCCAGGGCCGGCGCAACGTCTCCTGCGAGGTCGCGCCGGGACACGGGCGGGTCAGGCGGCCCCACGCCCACACGGGACCGCACTCAACCCCCGCGGTCCGCGCGGAGATCGGACGCACGAACGGACGGCTGCACACTGGGTGGCGCACCCTGCGCGCCAGGGCAAGGTGGCCGGGGATGGACCGCCCGCGGCCTCGGACGCGTGGACGGCCCGGGGCCACCCGCGTTCCGCCCCGCCCGCCGTACGACGGCGGCCGCGGGCCTGTGCGCCAATCGGCGGGCGGGCATCAGCCGGTTGCGGCGACCGTCACCGTCAGCATGTAGCCCTGCCCGGGGAAGTTGGTCTGTTCCAGGGTCACGCTGTAGCGGGCCGAGTGCAGGTCGGCGATGTCGCCGGCCGCGGTGGCCAGATCGGTGGTGGCGGTGAAACCCTTCGCCTTCAGCCTCGCCATGTAGGACTTGATCGCCGAGGCGTCCGTGCCCTCCGCCATTTGCAGGTACCAGCGGCCGGTGCTCAATTGCGATCCCGTGAACACCTTACCCGGCGGCGGGGGCAGCGATTGGGGGAAGCCGGCGGGCAGCGCGCCCGTAGGGGCGGGGGCCGTCGGCCGCGGTGTCGGCGTGCCGGTCTTTGCCGGGGTCGGCGCGACAATGGGCCCGACCCCGCCGATGGAGGTGACCTCAAACGATGTCCCCGCCCCGGCGAGGTGGATGGCGTTGGCGGCCGCTCCCCCTTTGACCCCGCTGACAAAGGTCAGCAGCGATCCGGAACCGTCGGCGATGCAGGCCTGCCACCCGAGCCGCAGGATGCGCGAGGCGTTGGCGGGACTCTTCAGGTCGTAGAGGGTCCCTCGAACGCCGGCGGCGCCGCAGGATCCGGCACGCAAAATGCGGACGCCGGTGATGTGGGTGACGCCGATCAGACCCTTGGCGCTGACATACTCCCCATTCAGGGTATCGGCGCCGTCAGGCGACTTGAAACGCATGCGCGTGGCGAGGCCCGAGCCCGAAATCCGAGAGATCCCCCGGCCGTTCACGTCGAAGATGGTCACCTTCGGGCCCACGGTTGTGGTGAGCACCCAGTCGGTGAGGGCGTGGACCCGACCGGAGGTGACGATGCGGGCGCCGTTGTTGGTGGCCTGGTAAACGAATGTGTAGTTGGTGAGGCCCGCGAGGCGGCCAAGTTGAAACACGACCTTGGCGTTTGGGGCGGACCGCGCCGCGGGGGAACCGGACCGCTGGGCGCCGCCCGAAGGCGATGGCGCCGTCCCACAGCCAGCGAGGATCAGCCAGACCGACACGAGCGCAACCGGTGGAACCCGCCGCCACGCCGCCTGCAGGGTGCGCCCCAGCGGGGCAGACCACGTGGCGCGCATCGCATCGACCCGCTCCCGAGCCCCAGGCCGATCGATCATGCCGTCATCGTACGATGTGGTGTTCATCGAGGCAAGCTTTTTCAGTATCGCAGGCGGCGCGAATTGCCTGTGGCTGAAGCACACAGCCCGGCGCATCGGGCCCGGCCGCCGAGTCCGCCGCCTGGCACCCGATCCACGCCCAGGGTGGCCCGCCGCCGAAGGAGCTATGCGCTCGGACGCGCTGCGGGTCGTGGTGGACGGGCTGCCAGCGCGCGCGGTGGGCCTGCGACCGTGGCCGAGTTCCGGGGCGGCAACCGGTCCAATACGCCCCGATCACCGGGCCTGTTGACGGACCAGTCCGCGACCAACCAGCCCCAATGCCGCACACCGCATGGCCGCCAAAACCGCGCAGCCCGGTCCCAGGGCGGCGGCCTTCCCTCTGGAACCCCCAAAGCGGTGGTGCCTTGTGGATCGGCGGATGGAACCGTCTCCGGCCGCTTCCGCCCCAGGCCGTCTCCTCCCCACGGGCTCCGACGGCACCATGGTGCGGCGCCGGCCGCGGCCCCACGGCCGGCCTGTCCTGGCCCTCCAGTTGCCTTGCCCACCAGCGGGCGGACTTCCGGGGGCAGGCCCGATGTCAGGGGCGGCACTCGCCAGCGGAGGAAGGCGACCGCGCATGAGCCGCGTGGCCGTGGTCGGCGTCGACGCCGCGGTTGTGGACGCGATGATCACGCTGCTGGCGCAGGCCGGCGCCACGGATGTCCTTCGCTGCCTCCCGTCCCACATCGCGCAGCCACCCTCAGGCCAAAACGGCCTCGACAGCGTCGCCGCCCTCCTCCTGGATGTCTGGCCGCCGGAGGCCGCCGAGGAAGCCTGCGCTCGCTGGCACCACCGCTGCCCCAGAGCCCTGCTGATCGCCGTCGTCCACTACCCCACCAAGGCCCTCGTTGCCCGGCTGCAGCGCGCCGGGGCGTCCACGGTCTGGCCCAAGGGACTCGTGCGCGGCCTGCCGGAGTATGTCGTGTGGATGGCCCAGGGCGCGCTGGCGCCCTGAGGCGGAACCGCGCGAACCGGCCACGCCGGAGACGGGCCGGCGCCGGCAGGCACCGACCGAGTGGTTCACGGCCGCCGCCAAGGCAGAACACGCCCGAGGTCGCGGTCACGCACCCCGACACCGTCGGCAGCGACCGCGGTTCCACGGTGCCCATCCGGCGAACCCGGGCGGCACCCGAAGGCCCGTGCGGCCGCGGCGGCCGGGACCGGCGCCGGCCACGGCTGGTGACGTGCACGACCCTGCCGGGCAGGAAGTGCGCGCCGCGACGCGGAAACGTCAGCGGCGTTTCGGACTTGGCGTCCCCCACCGGGGCACCCAGGATTCGTCGCGGCTTGTTCGATCGGTTTGATCGGCGAGGGGAGCGATCTCCGTGCGATCCATCGGCGCAGGAGCCAGGACCGCGGTCCGGACCCGTGGCATCCGCACACTTGCCGCCGCGGGGGCCTGCCTGCTGCTGGCGGCGGGCTGCGGCTCCCGCCCCGCCGCCACGCACCCGGCATCCTCGGCATCCCAGGCCTCGGCATCCAGTTCGAGTTCGACGTCCAGTGGTCCCAAGGTGCTGCGCCTCAGCCACCTGGTGCTCACCGCGCAGCAGCCCGTCCGGCTGGCCCCGACGGCCAGCAAGCTGTGCGCCACACCCCCGCGCACGGCGAGCCTGAGCGCCTTTCCAATGACATCCTCCCTGGAAGTCGTCCCCAAGCAGTTGCAGATCGTGGCGTCCCAGGGTGACGGCGTGTGGTTCATGAGCAGCTTCCACAAGCACTATTCCCTCTATGGCGCCGGTTACAACGCGCCCACCCGCAGCGGTTACGTCTATTTCGACCCCCAGCAGCTCGTGCCGGCCAAGACCGCCAACGTCATGCTCTGTGCCGAATACTACGACGCCACCCGCACCACCTCGTCCAAGACCGGCAACTGGTTCACCGCTCAGTACAGCGGGACGAACCCCAAGGGCCCGATCCAGGGTGCGTACGACAACGTCCCCGAGGCGTACGCCACGACGGGCACCCACCACTGGCTCGTCGCCTCGTTCACGATGGGCGGTATCAACTTCGCGGCCGGCGATTCGGGGATCGGCAAGGAGAACGCCGGTGCGAGCTTCCGCCTGTATTACAACACGCCGACCTACTTCGACCGGTTCTGGATCGTCACCAAGGGCGTTCCCTCGACCCGCCCGCTGAGTACGTTGAACACCAAGACCCTTTCGGCCTTCATTGCCAAGTACCACTGATCCCGTGCCGCCGGGATTCGGTGAACCCCGTGCCCCAGGGCGGCGGGCGGCCAAGCGGCGAGGGAAGCAGCCGCGGTTCCGGTGGTGTGAACGCCCCGGGTGGTGGTGCGACGATCGCACCCCGCCACCCGGGAGGGATGCGAGTGCGGTGTGCAGAGGAACGGGCAGAGGTCCGGCGATGGAACCCCACGGCCGCCTCCACCACGTGGGCGCGACCGAGGGGCGCTCGTGGAGCGCCTGGCCACCGTCGGCCGTTGCGCGCGGACCACCCAGGGCTGGCGGCGAGACCACCCGCCTCACGCGGTCTCGCTGGCGCAGCCCCCGCAGCCGCGCCTCCGCCGCGCACCGCCTTCGGTGCCGCCCGACGGGGCCCGGCAGCCCCACCCCACCCCGTCGAGTACCGTTCCCGTCCCGCGCCGCATGGCACCAGCCCCCTCCGCTGCCCTTCAGCCCCTCGCCGCATCCCACACCCGTCCCGGCGACGCCCGCCCCACTGCGCCTCCAGGTGTCTGCCGCACGCCATCGAATGGCGTACGTGCGCCGGTGTGGCCGGCCCCGGACGGGGCCGCTTCGTTACGGAGCCCATCGGCATGCGGCAACAGGCACGCCTCGCTGCGTGATGCGTGGTGGCAGTGCAGAGGCATCCGCACGAAAGGTGGCCGCGCGATGCCCAGCCTCTTGCGGGCGGAGTCGGAACTGCAGGCGCAAGCCGACGCCCTGCTGGAGTGCCTGGCGCTACGGCCGTGCCTGGCTCGGTACGGCCGTCTCCTCGTCGTGGGGGCCAAGGCGATGGGTCTGCTCGTAGACCGAGACATCGACCTGCACGTGTATCCGCCGACCCTCTCGCTGGGGGTGTGGTTGGAGGTCACGCGCGCGCTCGCGGCGCTACCGGGCGTCCAGTCGCTGCGGCTGCACAACCTCTGGGACTATGCGGCCCCGGACTTCGAATGGCGCGAGCCCGGTCGCCCCCGCAATCGCGGCTACCTGACGGAGTTGTCGTTTCTGCGGATTCCCGCCAGCGCCGGGGTCTGGCACATCGACCTCTGGCTTCTCCCGGATGGGGAGCCCGACGAGGCGGCGGACTGGGTGGGGCGCATGGCGACGGCCGTCGCGGGCGACCCGGGGCTACGCCCCGCGATCCTGAGGATGAAGAACGATCTGGTCGACCTTGCCCTGCCTCGGCGGTT
>DAHWHT010000197.1 GCA_027335515.1 Clostridia bacterium | reverse complement strand
ACGCCCGTCAGCGCCCGCTCGACATCTAAGCCCAACGATCCTCCGGGGCTGTCCGGCCGACAAGGCCGCGGCAGCCCCTTCCTTATCTCTCGCGAGGACATTGATCGTGAACGCATCGGTGACCCTTTCCCTGAACGCGTCCAGGTACCGCCGGCCCCCGACCTCCGCCATCCGTTCCCGGTCTACGAGGTCGCGGACCTCGTCCTCGATGAACACCGCCGGCACCCAACTCGTCGCCGAGTTCCTCGACCGTCTGCGGGACCTCGAACGTCGCCACCGCAATGCTGCGTGCGATGCTCCGCCGCAGGTACTGGTCCGACGCCCCCTTGTCGTCCGTGTACACGATGAGCCACACCGGGTCCGGCTGGCGCGCGCCCCGCCCGACCGCCGTCGCACCCGCCATCCCGACCATCCTCTCCCGTAGCCGACGGCGCGCCGTGTGCAGCCGCCGCTTGACGGTGCCCTCCGCGAGTCCGGTCTTCCGCGATCTCGCTGACGCTCTGCCCGGAGACACCACGACCTGCCGGTACTCGGCCGACATCCGTGTCAGCGCCACGAGCAGCCCCGCCACCTCCTCCTGCCGGGCCACCCGTTCGGCGGCGGCGCCCTCCGCCTCTGACGGCTGCCAGACCATCACCCGCCACGGCTCCGCCTGGTCTGCCCGCTGCGTCCGCGCCTGCACCCACCACGCCTGGGTGTTGCGCGCGACGCGCCACACCCAGGCGTGCATGTCCCGGATCTCGGGCCCGCGCCGCAGCGACACGCAGAGCTGCAGGAGGATCTCCTGCGCCAGGTCCTCGGCTGCATACCGGTCCGCCACCCGCCGAACCGCGAAGCCGTAGATCGGCCCCACATACAGCCCCACGGCGCGCGGCCCCCGCCGATCCCCGGCCATCCGCCCACGACAACCCGACCCGTCGCATTCCGACCCGCAGTGTCAACGATGCCGCGGGCGGTTCGCTGTTCCGCGATCTGCCGGGTCGCCTGCGGGAAACGTAGGCGTGCCCGGCGCCTCATCAACCCGAAGTTCGCCCGGGTACTTGTGCACCATGGCCGCCGCTTGCGCCCGCAGGCGCTCACCCGGTCCCGCCGGCCAAGCCTCCCGGTTGCCGTCGCGCCGCACGTTCGCTGCCGCCACTCCGCGGAGAATCACGTCCAAGCCCAGTGTGCCGCTGCCGACGTTGGCTGCGGACTCTGGGGCCATTGGCCCAAAACTCACGTGAGCCCGCCAGCGTCCGTTGGCTGCGTGCAGCATCTCCACGGCGTATGGTCCTCGGGAGCGCACCCGATCCAGCATGAGGACCTCATACTTGCGGGCACCCCCAACCGGCGCGTAACCCGTGGCGTCTCACGATACGTATCGCGCTCCTGGACCTTGCCCAGTCGGCAGTACCTACTACCGCTATCGATCGCCTCGCACGGCACGACGCCAACGGCACCCGGTCGATCTTGACCCACACAGACGACCGCCTGGACAACCTTGCTTTGGGGAACCCCTCCGCACTGCTTTGGAAAGGAGGTCCACCTCACTCCGCCATCCCTCAGCGGCGGATGCACTGGTCACTGGCGGCAACCGATCTCTGGGGTTGCCTCCGCTGCTCCGGCGCTTCACGTGCGACGCCGTCACGTAACAGGCGCGAGCCGCAGCGCGTCGTTGAGCTTTGCCTGAGCAACGCCAAGTGATTGGGCCAGAGGTTTGGAGCCCGCCACCGCTGCGGCCAGAGCGTCAAACACCACCACGTTGGGATCCATACCCGACGCAGCCGGCGGCCAACCCGCGTCGGCCCACATGAACGAACGCCAGGCCCCAACGCTCGACGCCCCGGCGACCGCGCGTTCTGGCGCGAACCAATAGCGGTCTTGCACAACGGCATCCCGTAGTATCGGAGGTGTCGTGCCCAAAGGCACGCTCCCGCGGCGCATCATGGCATAGCGCCATCGTGCGAACTGGCAGATGGCCGCCTGCGCCCAAGAGGAGACATCCGTCTTCGTGGCTTCGTACAGAATTCCCGTTGCCGTCTCTAAAATCAGGCGAACCCCGGTGTAGGACACGGGAATCACCGGGACTTTTGGCATTACGGGGAATCGCGCCCACCTCCACGGCGATACATTCATGTTGACGTCACCATAGAACTGAAATCGCATCGTTGGCGTGCTTCTGATACGTCCCAGCGACTCTGGAGATGGACTGAACTCACGCGCCAGCGTCACAAGCCATTCGAACCCAGCCAAAGCACCCGGATTCATGAGATCGAAAAGGCCCTTGCTGGCCGTCCGTCCTCCGAAGCCCAGCGCGAAACCCTGCCAAACAAGCTGAAAAGCTCCTTCACCATACACACGCATCTTGCGTCCGTTCATCAGGTCCACACTAGAAATACCGAATAATGGCGGTAATACAGCATAGATACCAAGATTGGCAAGCCGACCGGACTCAATCCCTGTTCGAAGAGAAGCGCAAACGTCCAAGAAATCGTAGAGAGTCCACGTAGACCCTGGCACCCTTAGGCCAATCCTCGCAAAAGCATCTTGGCGATATGCAACTCCGAGAACCAACGGCGATAGCGGAATTCCATACATGCCTGCGGGGCCGCGGAATGCGGTCCACGCGCCCGGAAGCAATGGTTCCGAGGCAATGCCTGCAAGGCGGATGGACGTATCCAGAGGCGCATACGAGGGCGGAGGCGAAACCGGCCGCGCACGGGCAATGGCCCATGCGGGAGCATCTCGCAACTTCACCAGGCGCGCGAACTGCGGGGATCCAGGCGCCACCGGAACAACCGCGCGATCGAACTGGCCAAAGGCTCTGGCAACGGACGGATTCCCGGTAGTCAACAGGCAGATGGTCGGAACCTGCGTCTTGCGTATCCCGACTTTCCCAGCCCTTCGCGCACACCCACCCACGAACGAACCCGCAGCCCCCGCGAGAAGGCGGCGGCGCAAGACCCCACCCTCACCCGGGTGCGAGTGCCCCACTGCGGACGCCCCCCCGCGGGAACTTCCCGTCCGACTCCCATCTTGTGGCGCGCCATGCTTCCGGTCAAACCGCGCCATTGCCTGCGTGAATCCTGCTCTGTCCGCCTCGCCCGGAGCGGTGGCCGCAACAGGCTTCAGGGGCACACAGGAGGGGCGCACCGGCCCCGCGCGGTGTGCGTGTGGGAGCACAGGCCAAGCGGGACGCGGGGATCGGCGCGGTCGAGCACCGGCGGCGCGCCGTTCGAGCCAGATCGGGTCCGCCGCGACGAGGCCGTGTCTCACGCCGGGGCCGGCAGCGTCGGAACACGGAGCCCTGCTCGCTTGAACCGGCGGGGATGCGGCCGTTCGGTGAGGGGACGGGCGGATGGACCGCGCCGTTCTGCGTGCGATGGGCCTTGGGCGAGTGCCTCCAGTGACGCCGGCATCCGTGCGGGCGTGAAGGGATTCGCGGTAGCCGAACCGCTCCCCGCGAAGGCGGCGACGGTAGCGCCCGCTGCCCAAAGCGGGTCATGGGTCAGGGCCGCGCCGATGGAGGCCGCGGCTGTCCTGCCCCGCTCACCACCGGCACGGCACCGCCAGGTCCGCATCCCAGAGCCCGATGAAGTGGCCGTCGGGACCCTCGTGCGCAGGGACTTGAGGGCCGCAGCCCAGCGGTCGAGGGGCGCCCCCAGGGCCAGGTGCACGTTCGGCCGCCGTGCAGGGCGGGCGGCCCGCTGTTTCCAGCGGCCAGAGCCCCAACCGGGCATGCCGTCCCACGGCCGGCCAGACCGCCGGTCGGGTGGGCGCCCGACGTTCGACCGCAGGCAATCCCTGCACGAGAGTATGGGGGAAACGCCCGGAGCGCCTCTCCCGCCCCCACGGGAACACGATCGGCCCGCGCCCAACCGGTCTGCGGTCCACCACCCGCGTCGGGCTCCTACCCACGTGGAGCCCGGTGGCCAGGGGGCGCGGAACGCACCATGCCCGGATCGTCCCCCCCCCTACCCGCCGACGGGCGGGCGTGGGCCAAACACGCAAGCCGGCAGGTCTCCGGCCAGCAGTTCGGGGCCCTCCGAACCGTCCGCCGCGAGGGGCACCACCCCGATCGGCGCCGCACCGAGGGGCGTGAAGGCCGCGTCCCCGGCCCAGTTGCCCTGAGGATCCTGCCCCAACGGCCAGCGCAATCCCCCGGTGCGAGCCGCGTACCCGATAACACCCGCTCCAAGGTCCGATGGCACCGGCAGGCCGGCGCCGAACACCACCACCTGCGCCGCGCCACACAGCACGAGCACCCCGCCCGTGGCGCCCGCCGCCAGCGGTGTCGCGTTCAGGACGGCGGCGATCGCGGTTCCAGGTGGTGGCGGTGGTGGCGGCGGTGGCGGTGGTGGTGGCGGTGGTGGTGGCGGTAGTGGTGGTGGCGGCGGTGGCGGCGGTGGTGGTGGTGGTGGTGGCGGTGGCGGTGGTGGCGGCGGTGGTGGCGGCGGTGGTG
>DAHWHT010000188.1 GCA_027335515.1 Clostridia bacterium | reverse complement strand
GCCGCTCAGATCAGGGCGGCGGCAGCCGTGAGCAGCAGGGCCGGGACCCAGAGGAGGAAGAGGCCGAGACCGAGGAGTTGCACGAGCAGTTGCCCGGCCAACGCGAGAGCGCACGGCCAGCGGCGGCCCCAGCGCAGGGTCAGCGACGGCACCAGTCCCAGGGCGACGACGCAGGCCAAGCCCACGGCCGCCCCCGGGGCCAGCGGCGGCAAACCGAGGCGGTGGCAGGCCGCGGTCGCCCCGGCCAGGGGTCGCCCGGGGGCCGCGCAGGCCGCCACCCCCGCAGTGGCCAGCATCGCGAGCAGGGCGGCGGCATCGGCGACGGCGGCGGCGACCGAGAAGAGCGTGTGCCGGACCATGCGGGCCCCCCCCTTGCGCGGCGGGCTCGGGGCCCGGGTCGGCGCGGCGGCGGGCAGGATGCCTATCATGCCCATTCGGACGACGGCGGACCGATGTGGGTTCCCTGCCCAAGGCCGCCGGAGTGGGGGGGGCCGCTGAGCGGCTGCACGCGGGACCCGGGGCACCGAGCCGGTGCCGGGGCCGGTGTCCAGACGCGGCCATGGCGGCGGCAACCGGGCCAGGTTCCAGGATTCCTCAGCCGCCCAGCGAAGCCCGTGGAGCCCGTGACCGACGCCGTCACGGCCGGTCCTCCGCCACGCCGCGGAGGCTGGAGAAGGGCGGTGCCGTTTGTCGCGCCTCCGTCGGCCCAACGGGGACGATTACCCGGACGCCGCCTGCAAACACATGCAGGATGCGCGCAGCCTCCTGAAGGCCCGGCGTTACGATGGCGCCGGCTACCATGCGGGCTACGTGGTTGAATGCGTAGCCAAGACCATGCTCCAACTGGAGGGGAAACTGTCCCAGAAACACCTGGCACAGGTGGGCCCAGAGGCCTTGAAACTGGCGACCGTCGCCACGTCCCCGGCAGCCCGCTACATCAGGGCCGAAACCCCGTTGGCCCCGGCGATCGAACGCTCGAAAGACCCGTGGCGTCCAGACATGCGCTACCACCCCGAGGGCTACGTCACAAAGCAGCAGGGCATGGTGTGGGTCCAGGAAGCAAGCACCCTGCTGCGGAACACGATCCTCCAGATGCGCTTGGACGGAGTGTTGTGATGCTACACCTGGACGAGGCCCGGGAGCGGGCCATCGCAGCGGCGCGGCAATGGACGAACTGCCCCGCGGACGACCACGAACGGGCACTGCTCATCGAGGATCTCTTTGGGCGTTTCCGTGCCGCCGCTTGGGGAACCCCGGCACGGCGCACAGAACTCGCCGAGGCCCTGCACCAAGCGACGACGGACCTCAGGGCCGCAGCCACCTATTGGAGCGGAGACCTCTGGTCGGGTCGGGAAGCCCAGGAACCGGAGCGGGCCTTCTACCAGCGCGCGTGGGAGGACGGCAGGGAATTGGTGCCTGGGCGCCTGCGTCTGCTGGATCGACATCGCTCCAGGCAGGCCTGGTTCTCCCCCGTCGCCCAAGGGCCGTGGCTCGTCGGCAAGCGCCGGCCCCCGGTCGTGGCCTTTTACTCCTTCAAGGGGGGCGTGGGACGGACGACGGCCCTAGCCGCGTTCGCGATTCAGCGGGCCCGCGCGGGCGAGCGTGTGCTGGTGATCGACGCGGACCTCGACGCCCCCGGTCTGGGAAGCCTGCTGCCGGCCACACGGGACGGGTCCGTGCAGACCTGGGGAGTCGTCGACTACCTGCTCGAACGCCCCCTGTGCCAGCACGTGGACGTGCGCGACTACTACCACGCCTTTCGCGATGAGACCGTCGTGGGGCCCGGGGAAATCCTGGTCGTGCCCGCTGGCCGCCTCAACGGCCACTTCCTCGAGAAGCTGGCCCGCGTAGACCTGGAGCCGGCGCCACACCAGGCGCCGGGCGATCACCCGCTCCATCTCATGGTCCACGAACTCTCCACCGCGCTGCGCCCAGCCTGGATACTCCTGGACTGCCGTTCTGGCTTGTCCGAGATGACGGGCGTCATCCTATCGGGGTTGGCCCATCTGCAGGTCGTGTTGGGCACCGCCTCCGCCCAGAGCTGGGAGGGGCTAACGCTCGTTCTGCGACACCTGGGGGAGGAGCAGGTGAGGGACGGCCTACCGCAGGGCGATTGCATCCTCGTCCATTCCATGGTTCCGCCCACGGCGGCCGCGCCGGTGCGGCGCGCCTTCGAGCAGCGGGCGCGCGAGGTGTTCGAAACCCATTTCTACGCAGAGACGTCGGCTGCGGACGCGTTTTGGACCGTCGCGGACGCAGAGGGCTCGGACGCACCCCATGTCCCCATCCCCCTGTCCTATGACGAGACACTGGCAGCCTTCGGGTACATCGGCGAAGTGGCGTCCCGGCTGACGGGCGACGAATTCCTCCGCCTCGGGGAACGGATTCGCGGCCGCTTCCGGAGGGATGCGTAGTGCCCACACTCAGCAGGGACCAGCAGCTTGTGCTCGTCCGCAGCTTGCAGGATCTCGGCTATGGCCAAGCGGAGGCCGAGCCCAAGGCCACGTTCCCGCAGATGCTGCTGCCCGTGCCCGAACACCTGCGCGCCTTCGACCCGGATGTGGTCCTCGTGGTCGGTGACCGCGGAACCGGCAAGTCCGAACTCTTCAACGCCGTGTTCTCGCAACACCTCCTGCCCGACCTGGCGCCCTACGCCCCCAGCCTGCGTCTGCCCAGCGCCGAGACAGGCCGTATCCTATGGCTGGCCGGACACCCGCTCGGTGCCGCCTTCGCGGATGCACGTGGCCTGCGGGACGCCCTAGGCGAGAGCGACGAGCGGGCAGTGTTGCTGTGGTTCGCCTATCTGGTCCGCGTCCTGGCCGACCAACTTCCCCACGCGGTGCGCACGGGCCTCGGTCCGGTGCTCGATCCCCCCGCCGGCGCACCCGATCGCGTGTTGGACGGCTTCCAGACCGCGGGCAATGATCCCCTCATCGCGCTGGATGCCCTGGACCGACGCCTGGAGGCCACAGATGCGTGGGTCTTCATCGGCTACGACGAACTGGACACCTTGGGCGGCTTCCATTGGGAGACGATGGCCCGGGCGGTGCGCGGTCTCGTCGCCTTCTGGGCAGGGTATGCGCGGCGCTGGCAGCGCCTTCGCCCCAAGATCTTCCTGAGGTCCGACCTCTTCGAGCGCCACACCGGCCTGGGCGGTGCCGACCTCGCCAAGCTGGCCGCGAACCGGGCCGAACTGAGCTGGAGCCGGCCTCAACTCTTCGCCATGCTCATCAAACGGATGGCCAACACCAGCCCCGACTTGTACCAATACTGCCGCAGCGCGCAGATCCGTTTCAGAGAGGACAATCGCGTCCTAGGCCGCCTGCCGCAGGTGACCACGGAGGAGGACGCGCGGCGGCTGGTCGAACGGATGGTCGGACCCTTCATGGGCGCCAACCGCAATAAGGGACAGAGCCTCAATTGGGTGGTCGATCACCTGAGGGATGGACGCGGCAGCGCCACCCCCCGCTCCCTGGTCCGCCTGTTTGAACAGGCGGCGCGGCACGCCTTGGCCGGGGCACACCCAGCCCCGCCGGCCCTGCTGCGGCCCACCGACCTCCGCCAGGCACTAGAGGACGTGTCCGAGGACCACGTACGCCAGGCGATCCACAACGAATGGCCCTGGTTGGACGGGGTGCGGGCGCGCATCGGTGCGAAGCTCGCGCCTTGGGAGCGGCCGGCGATCCTCGCATACCTGCGCGAGGATTGGAACGCGTCCTGGGGTGAGGGAGGGATCCGCCCCCCCGCCGCGGACTCCCGCGAATTGCTGGATTACCTCATCTCGCTGGGAGTCTTCCGGGAGCGCGAGCGCGAACGGATCGACGCACCGGATATCTACCTCTTCGGACTGGGGCTGCGCCGCCGGGGCGGGGTGCAGGCGGGCGCTGCCCGACCGGGACGCGGCCTGCGGCGAAGCCGACGCACCGAGGCCAGGGGCGGGCAGAGAGGCCGAGCCCGCCCTTAGGGAGGTGGCGGGCGGACCCGGCCTTCCGAGAGCGGGGGCGCACGGGGGGTGAGCGGCGAAGCCGTGTCGCATCGCTGGACGGACCGCCCCGGGCGCCGCTACGCGGCCGCATGCAGCAGGTCCACGAACTCCTCCGGCCTGCTCCACAGGGCCAGAGTGGACAGTCCCTCCGAGACCAGCCGCAGGTCCTCGCTTGCCCAGACATCCAGCGTGTCGTCGACCAAGGAGATGAAGCTCCGCGCCGAAGGGCCCAAGCGCAGGTGACTGAGGTCGTGCCACGCCGCGACGACATCGTGCACCCGGCCCCTCGCCGCCGCCCGACTGCCCGTGCTCAACACATAGACGAGCGAGCCGCCGCGCTCGGTACGCGTGTGGAAGTCGGGCCGCCAGAGGCGGGTGGAACGTCCCGGGAGGGGTTCCCGCCGCTCAAACGCCACGCGCTTCTCCGTGAGCAGGTCGGCCACCTGGTCCGGCAACGACTCCGCGGACCGGAAGCGAAGCGTGTACCACAGGTCGGCGACCCGCACGCACCCCTGCGCCATACGCAGCACGGTGGCCGCCAAGTCTTCAGATTGGTCGCACCGGGCGAGGAGCATGCCTCGGAACAGCTCAAGCCCGTGGGTTACACACACATCCCGCACCAGCACCTGCTGCCGCTGGGTCCGGCGATCCGTGACCATTTGCATGCGCAACCACCTCAAGGTCTCCCCGAGGTCGCTCACCAGCAGCGACGGGCCACGCATGCTCACATACACATCGACGCCGTCACCGTCGGGCAAGAGGAATGGCGTACGCACCCGGGTGCGGTTCCCGACGGCGCCACACGCAAAGAGTGGACCAAGGCCACCCTGGAGCGCCGCACAGATCGCGATGTCATTCATCAAATCTTCGCGCGGCCGTCTGATACCCCCGGCTTCAGCCGTGGGATTGGCTGCGCGTTCCCTTCCTTGCGGGAACATACTGTCTGTGGTACTATATGAGCATGGACTTGACGCTTCGGGTGCGTGTCGTAGCGGATGCGGGGGCGAGTGCGGCCTTGCGTGAGACAATCGCGCAGTACACCGCATCCTTCAACCGCGTTTGCGCGGTGGGGTGGGACATGCCCCGCCTCAACGGAGTGGAACTCCATCACGAGACCTACACAGCGGAGCGATTCGCCACGGCGCTCCCGGCGCAACTCGTCTGCAGCGCCCGCGTCAAGGCCACCGAGGCCATTGCCTCCTGCCGGGCGCGTGCTCGTCGGGGGCGGAAGGTTTCGTGTCCCAAGTCGCGCCGCGCCGCCATCCGGTACGATGCTCGATCGGCCAAAGTGCGCCTGGGCGAAGGCTATGCCACCCTCGCAACCGTGTCCGGTCGGCAGCGGGTATCGCTGAGCCTCCCATCGTGCCATGCCGGGCGCATTGGACTCCCGGTTCGTTCGTCCGACCTCTGCGTAGACCGCAAGGGCCGGCTTTGGCTCCACGTCGTTGTCCAGGCCCCGGAACCGCAGGCCCAACCCACGGGGGAGGTGGTCGGCGTTGACGTCGGTGTTGCGTGCCCCGCCGTAACTTCCCAGGCCCGCTTTCTTGGTGCTCGTCGTTGGCGGGAGATCGAGGCCCGCTCGTTCCGCATGCGCCGCGCTCTTCAGGCGAAAGGCACACGGTCGGCCAAACGACGCCTGCGTAAGGTGTCTGGTCGCCAGGAACGTTTCCGCCTGGACTGCGACCATGTGCTGTCCAAGCGCCTGGTCCAGTCCGTAGAGCCCGGCGCCATCTTGGTCTTCGAGGACCTGACCGACATCCGCGACCGCATGAAGGGACGCCAGCGGCAGAAGCGGCGCCTGCACTCGTGGTCCTTCTCCCGCCTGCTCGGCTTCTCGCGCTACAAGGCTGCATTGGCGGGTGTGGCCGTGACCACGGTAGACCCCCGCTATACCAGCCAGAAGTGCAGCTGTTGTGGGCACCGGGAGAAGGCCAACCGTCGGAGTCGGGGCGACTTCCGCTGTAAGCAATGCACCTTCTCCCTCCACGCCGACCTGAACGCGGCCAGGAACATCGGAGCCAACCACCTTGCCAGCCTCGCTATATGTGGGACTGGCGGGCCGCTGTCAGGCGGCCTATCGCAGCACGATCCGGTAGCTGCAAGCCCCCGGCTCTAGCCGTGGGGTCCTGACGCGAACGGCACCTCCTGTCCAGGAGGAGGCACCTGCAGTTCCCCGAGGTGCCGAATCCGGGCCTCGGCGCAGAACTGGCGCCAGACCTGCACCGCATCCGTCGCGCTCGCGGTGATGTCCTCCGGTTCATAGGCGTGCTTGTCGCCAGTGGCCGGCGCCCAACGATGCTTTATGCGTGTCGCCGACCCATTGGCAATCCACGTTATGGTGGCGCGCGCCGAGATCCAACGCATAGATGCGGCCATCTGACCGATGGATGACCGCAAACGTCAGCTTGCCCGCGAGGGGATTGTAGCTCCCTCGGACCACTAGCGGCCAGCCGGCGTCGCTCCGGATCTCCGCGGAAAACTCGCAGGACGGCGAGTGGTCCTCGTCCGGCTTCCAGACGAGGTCGCCCTCGATGACCTTGCTCGGGTCAGCCAAGACCTCTGCAAACTCCGCATCCGTCATGGCCGTTTCCACTCCGCGGTCTCCATCTGTGTCCGGAAGCCGGCAGGGCCGATCCGCCCCGGCTACTGGTCGAGGATCTTGTAGCACACGCGTTCCCGTGCGTCAAGCTCAGCGGACTCGACTCCCAGCCGCATGCGCGGCCCACTCCGTCCGAACGGAGTGGGGGGCGGCACGGATGCTGCAGGGCATTGGGCGCGGGGGCGCGTGCGGCAGGTCGCCGTCCACCCCCGGCAGGTCTTCCTGCGGGCCCTGCTCGCCGAGGCCGAACGGAAACGCTTCCGCGACCGCGCCCTAAAAGGCGACGCCCCTGGGGCACGGCGCCGCGCCGGAGGTCCTCGCGGCGGGCGGTGGCGCCGCCGCCCTGGCCGCCGCCCTTGGCGCGCCCTGAGGCCGCGCGCCACGACCGACGGCACGGGCCGAACCCGCGGGCCGCGTCCGCCCCGTGCTCCAGGCTGCGCAAGGGGGCTTTCGCCGACGCCCCCGCGGCGCATCCCTTCCGCTCGGCCGCGGGATGCGCCAAGAGCGTGCGACCCGCGACCCGCGGCCCGGCGTGCTCAACGGCCCCCCGCACCCCCCGCCCCGACCGCCGCG
>DAHWHT010000183.1 GCA_027335515.1 Clostridia bacterium | reverse complement strand
CGTCTTACCGCCGATGAACACGTCGCATTGGGGGCGCACCTCAACCGCAATTGGGATGGGCCAGCGCACGAACGCGGTTGGTTTCCCGCGGGGTGCCGCTTGGCCGTCCGGTCAGCACGCTCTCGGGTGGGCAACGGGCGCAGGTTGGTCTGGCATTGGCTCTGGCCAAGAGCCCCGAGGTGCTACTGCTGGACGAGCCGGTGGCCGCGCTGGATCCCCTGGCCCGTCGGGAGTTTCTCGTGTCGCTGGCTGAAGCCGTCGCCGACGGTGGACCGTCCGTCCTGGTGTCGTCCCACTTACTGCATGATCTGGAACGGGTGTGCGACCACTTGGTCTTGCTAACCTTAGGGGAGACGCGATTGTGCGGAGATATTGACGACATCCGCGCCGACCACCGCATGCTGGTCGGTCCTCGGGGGAGTCCGCACAAGACGCCCCCTGGAGCTGCGATCGTGCAAACGACACAGACCACTCATCAGACCCGCTTGCTCGTTCGCCTTCGCGGCGCCGCCCTCAACCCAGGCTGGGAGGTCAGCGAGGTGGCGTTGGAGGACATCCTCTTGGCCTATATGCAGGCCGACAGACCGGACCGGGTGGTGACGGCTTCGTGAATAGGGTGGTGTGGCAGCTACATCGTTATGAGGCGTACTTGGCGACCGCCGTCTTGTTCGCGGTCGCGGCCGTGCTGGTTATCACGGGTATACCGTTGGCGCACCGCTTGGCCCAGTGCGAGTCAGCCGGCATCGGCGCGTGTTATGCGGCCTTCACCAAGTGGACGGACAACCCTTGGAACACGCGGCTGCAGACCACCATGAAGGCTGTTCCCCTGCTGCTCGGAATGTTCTTGGGAGCGCCGTTGCTGCCGCGGGAATTCGCGAGCGGCACGCATCAGCTGATGTGGACCCAAGGGGTGACCCGGCGCCGCTGGCTCGGCGTTACCATCGCGTGGGCGATGCTTTCCGCTGCGTTGTGGGCTGGGGTCATTGCCGCAGTGGTCACCTGGTGGCGCATCCCCGAAAATGCCCTTGGGATCGCAGGGAACCGCTTCATGCCGGGCAACTTCGATATGCAGGGGATCGTACCGGTCGCTTACGCACTCTTTGCGGTGGCGTTGGGGATCGCGGCCGGTGCCACGATGCGTCGGCTGGTGCCTGCCATGGCGACCACGTTCCTCCTGTTCGTGACGGTCCGCTTCGCCGTAGGTACCTGGCTCCGACCCCATTTTGTGGCACCCCTCACCCAAGTGGAGCCCCTCGGGGGGCCCGGTATGAACGTGACGAGCGGTGCATGGCTGCTATCGGTCCGGGACGTTGGGCCGACCGGCGCCTCCTTTACGGTAAGGCGTCGGAATAGAATGATCTGGTGCCGCTTGACAAGTCACCGCCCGAAGTTCATGGTGTCTTGAGATCATATAGGCTACGGTGGGCGTCGCCACGCCGGGACATCAACTCTCCCAACGAGATCCGCAACGACCTGTGGGCGGAACCTGGAGGCCGAGCGGCTTCGGGGCGCTGACCGCGAGACAAGTTATTCCGTGCCGACGCCTAAGCGCGGCACGGGCGTTGGGTTGTCTCAAACCAGTACCCGGTATACTCGGTGGTGGGCTGGTCCAAGATGCGTGCCTGGCCCAACACGGGTGGAAAACGGCCCGCCTTTTCCAGCCCGCCAGCCGATTCTGGACCTTCCAGGCTATGGAGTCCGCTGTCTTCATCGGCCTTGCGGCGGCGCTGGTGGTATGGACCTTCCACATCGTGCTCGCGCGCGATGCGTAGTCCGAAGTTACGCCGGCAAGCGTTCTCGCCGGGCCGGCAGATCGTGAAGTTGGCCGGATTTCAGTTGACCACGAACGGCTCGGGCCAACGCCAGGGGAGGACACGGATCGCCAACCGCGGGCTGGAGCGCAGATGGTCGCGCGAGGAGCGGCGTGGGCCGTGAACCATTGCCCTTTGCCGGAAGAGGATCCGAGGCGCTGCCTGGTCACGGCGGCGTGATGCCGGATCTGTCCGCCCCGTTTGTATCCGGCCGCGGCGCTCTCGGGTCGGTAGAGGTGGCTGGCCGGCGCAGCGTCCACGGCCGGCCGTCGCCAGGGGGGCGTTGCTGCTGCCGCGGACGATTCCGCGTCCGCTTCCTGAGGATCCCGCCGACGAACCATCTCAACCGCGCGGCGCACCCGGGGCAACCGATGAAAGGTGACCGGCCTGCAGGGCTGTGGTACGCTGCGCGGGCGGGTTTTGCTTGGTGTATGGGTGTCTGGATCCGCCGTCTCTGGATCGTCCTGCAACACCGCCCTCTTCGGGCGCGTCAAGGCCGGGCGTTGCGCGTTCGGCGTGGAGGGGGATGGTTGCGGTGGATTTTGCGGTGTTTACTCGGGTGGATTCGGCCCTGGAGCCGCGATTGCGCGAACTGCTGCGGCGACACCGCGAAGCCGCCGCCAGGGTCGATTGGAGCTATGCATCCCTGCTGCCATGGGAGCAGGGACGGGATATGCAGCGCGTGCCTTGGACGCCAAAGCAGCGCCGTCTGAGCGAGCCGATGTACGTCGCGGTCGAAACGGCCTTGCTGACCGAGGCCAACCTTCCCTGGTTCACCACGGCCCTGGACGGGCTGTTTCGCGGCGGTCTCTCGGTCCTCCACGATTTCCTCCGGGCCTGGACGGCCGAGGAGGATCAGCACAGCGACCTGCTGCAGACCTATCTCCTGCTGACCCGCAACGGCGAAGCCACGCGGTTGCATCGGTTGCGGCACGAGGTCGTGGAGCAGGGGTTTGAGGGCGAATACCAGAGCCCCATTGAGATGATGGTGTGCACGACGATCCAGGAGTTGGCGACCCGCGCCTTCTACCAGTGCGTCGCCGCGGCGGGCGCCGGGCAGGACCCGGCATTGGCCCGTATCCTCTTGCGGTTGGCCCGCGACGAGACCCTCCACTACACCTTTTACCGCGATGTGATCGCCGCGCATCTGCAGGCCAATCCCAACTACGTCTGGCCGATTGCGCGCGTGCTGCGCGATTTCAACATGCCGGGACACGGCATGCCCGACTTCCGCCGGCGCATGCGCCTCATCGCCGACCATGCCGGCTACGGGCCTTGCGAGTATTATCATCAGGTGGTGCAGACGCTGGTCCGCCACTGGGGCATCGCGCGCCTGCAGCCGACCCTGGCGGGGGCCATCGAGGCGCGCTACCAGATTCTCTCCTACCGGGACCGCCTGGGCCGCCTGGCGGAGCGGATCGCCGCGGGCCGTGCGGCCACCGTACCGGTGTGAGGGTTGGGCGGCATGCTGGAAGCTCCGGCGCGGGACCGGGGATGGGGGCGGAGGATTGGGAACGGACGGGTCGCGGGGCTCCGGCAACCACGAGGACAACTTCTCACGGTTCTTACGTGTCTCGGGCACGGGTCGCGAGCACTCCTGGCTCTTGCGCTACCTGCGCCGGGCCACGGCGGTGCCCCGCCCCCGTCCCGGTGCGCCGCGCCAACCACGGCCTGCGAAGGAGGCGGCAGCCGCGGTGCTGCCTCCCGAGCGCCCCTCGTGATCGCGCAAAGTCCGCCGGTTGCCCAGTGCCCCTCCCGGGGCAAATCGACGGCCGAAGGGGGCGCTGACCTGGTGGGGCGGACGTGTGGAAGACCGAGGCATCGGTTGGTACGCATTCTCTAACCAGGTGGGACTTGGCCAACAGGCTGGCGGTGCCGGGGGGGTTTGTCGCGGGTTTGCGGCAGACCGACGGGTTTGTGGTCGTGCCGCACCTGCTGCCGGACGTGGACGCGCTGGCTTCGGCGGCCGCACTGTGCACGGTTTTGCGCCGGCTGGGCAAGCGCGCCTGGGTCGAGGCGCCGGACGTGCCGGACCTGCACGCCTGGGTGCTGGATCCCGCCCTGCGGCGGGCGGATTCGGAAGGCGGGGTGCGCATCGCCGTCGACACCGCGCGGCCCGAGCGGTTGCAGGTCCCCGGGCCGGTGGCCCTCTGCCTCGACCACCACGAAGACAATCCGGGTTTCGCCGAGGTTGTGGACTGGGTGGCGCCTGCGCCCTCCTGCACCTGCCTGGTGGCGGCCCTGGCCGACGCCCTTGGTCTGAAAACGGATGCCGCCCTGGCCACCACGCTCTATGCGGGACTGCTTGGCGATACCTCCGGCTTCCGCGAGATCGGCGGGCCGGATGCCTTTGCGTGGGCCGAGCGCTTCGCGCGGGCCGGTGCCGATTGTGGCGGTGTCGCCGAGCGTTTTCACCGCCGCTCGCCCGGCTTTTGGTCCCTGCTGGCCGAGGTCCAGGTGGGCGCGCGGCGGCTGGCCGCGCCAGGGGCGCCACCCCTGCATGCGGTGCCCGTCACGGCAGACCAGCCCCTGCGCCATGGGATCGACCCGTATGAGCACGCGATGCTGCCGACGCACCTGTCCCCACCCCCGGGCGGCGTGTTGGTGGTGCTGCAGGAAGGGGCGCACGGGGTTCGCCTGCGCCTGCGCTCACGCGGCTACGACGTTCTGCCTCTGGCGCACCTGCTCGGAGGTGGCGGCCACCCCAACTCCGCCGGGGTCCAGCTGCGGGGGCACGGGCTTGCGGCGGGGGAGCAACGGCTGGTGGCGGCATGGGCGCAACTGGCCGGCGTCCCCGCCTCCGACGTCTGCCGGCAGCCGGTCCCGCCGGTGGTCTGAGTCGAGGAGGGCGTACGCTCCATCGCGCTCCATCACGCTCCATCACGCCCCATCCGCCGCCTTGCGCCGGTGCGTCCGGCCCGGCTACGCTGCGGTGTGATCGTCGCGCCGCTGCGGCGGGCGGCGTGGCGGCCGCGAGTTCCGCACCATGGGGGCGGCTGCCGTCATCAAGTACATCGGATCCAAGCGCGTCCTGCTCCCGCGGATCCTGGCGACCGTGGGGGACATCGGCCGCGTGGCACCGGTGCGCCGGGTCGGCGACCTTTTTTCCGGTTCGGCCCGCGTGGCGCATGCCTTCAAGGCGGCCGGTCTTGAGGTGGTCGCCAACGATCTGATGGCCTACGGCCATGTCCTGGCCACGGCCCTGGTGGCGGTCGACGCGCGGCAACAGGATTCGGCGGCGTTGCGGGGCCTGCTGGACGATCTCACACGCCTTCCCGGGCGTGACGGTTGGTTTTCCACCCTCTACGGGCAGGAGGCGCGCTTTTTCCATCCGAAGAACGCCCGTCGCATTCAGGCCATCCGCGACGCCATTCCCGGGGTCTGCGGCGCGGACGATGGCCTGCGCGCCATCCTCCTCACCAGCCTCATGCTGGCCGCCGACCGAGTCGACTCGACGACGGGCGTGCAGATGGCCTACTTGAAGCGCTGGGCGCCGCGGGCCCTGGGGGATTTGGTGCTGACGGTCCCGCCCCTGCTGCCCGGCCCTGGCTGGTCGCTCCATGGTGAGGCCCAGGTGGCCGCCGAGGCCATCGACGTGGACCTCGTGTACCTCGATCCCCCATACAATCAGCACTCGTACCTGGGAAACTACCACCTGTGGGAGACGCTGGTGCTCTGGGACCACCCGTCGACCTACGGCGTCGCCCGCAAGCGGCTGGACTGCCGCACCCGCAAGAGCGCTTTCAACGGCAGGCGGTCGGCGCCCCAGGCCCTGCGCGCCCTGATCGGCGCGCTGCGCGCCGACCACGTGGTGGTCTCCTGCAGCAACGAGGGATACCTTGGCGCGGAGGACGTCGAGGCCTGTCTGGGAGAGGGGCGGTTTGTCGTGCGGCTGCAGCGGGAGCACCCCCGCTACATCGGCGCGCGGATCGGCATCTACAGCCCGAGCGGCGTCAAGGTCGGCGCCGTGTCCCACACCCGCAACGTCGAGTATCTGGTGGTCGGCACGCGGCGGCGTTCGGTCTACGACGCCCTGCGCACCACGGCCACCGGCGCCGCGCACCACGCGCGGCCCATGCCGCTGGCCTGACCGCCGGCCGTCGGCTAAACCTCGGCTAAACCGCACCTGCGCTCCACCCGATGAAGGACACGAGGGACCGCGCTGCCGAGCCGGCCTCGGGGGGCGGGCGGGAAGGGAGCGGACGCGATGGCGGGTGCGGGCGGGGCTGCCGGGGCGCCGCGGGCCGTGGCGCGGTGGTGGGTCGCATCCGGGGTGGCGCTGGCGGTGGGGGTGGCCGCCCTGGCCGCCGTGGCCGGGCACGCCTGGGTTTGGCGGCTGGCCGGTGGGCTGGCGCCGCTGCTCTTGGCCGCGGTCTGGTGGGTGGGGCGCAAAGGGGGCGGTGCCCCTGCGGCCCGCCGCCTGCCGCTGGAGGCCGCCCTGACCTGCCTGGCGGTCGCGGGCGCCGGCGGGACCCTGGCGTCGGCGGCACTGGTCTGTGTGGGTGCCGGGATCTGGGCGCTTTCCGCTTCCCGCCGGGTGGTGGCGTGGGCGGTCGGCGCCTACGGGTTGGCGTTCGTGGCCGGCGCCGCCCTGGCCCCAGGCGGGCACCCCCGGTTGGCCCCGGGCGTGCTGCTGGAACTGTCGCTGCTGGCCCTGGTGGCGGCCGCGCTGCACAGTCTGGCGGCGACCGTCGCGCGGCAGCAGGAGGGGGCGCAGGACGCCCGTGCCCTGGAGCTGGCCCGGGCGACGCTGGCCGCCGCCGGTGCCGCGGGGTCGGACGGATGGGCCAGGGCCGCCGCCGACGCCGCCGTGGGACTGGCGGGCGGGGATGCCGTGGCCGGGGTGTTTCTCGCGGATGCCGTTGATGCACCCGACCGCCCCCTGCCGCTGGCGGCGGGTCGGGGGATCGCCGCCGACGCGGTGGCGCAACTGGACCGCCTGCCCGAGGCCGCGCGGGCCGCCCTGGACGCCGGGCGGGCCGTCCCGCTGGCGGAGCCGGACGTCTCCGGCGCGGTCGTGGGCAGCAGGCCTTTGGCCCGGGCTCGGGTCTGGGCGGCGGCCGGGGTTGGGCCGCGACGGCAGGGCCTGCTGCTGCTGGGTGCGGCGCAGTTGCGTCCAACGCGGCTCGAAGGATTGGTGGCGATCGCTG
>DAHWHT010000171.1 GCA_027335515.1 Clostridia bacterium | reverse complement strand
CCGCCGAATCTGCTGGTGCCACACCTTGCTGCGACCGACCTCCACCGGCACGCGATGCCATGCAATCCGTCGAGGCTACCCGCAACGTGCTATCCCCGGCCCACCGGATGGTCGGTTATGGTATTACGCAGGATAGTACTATCCGGCGCGGGGCCGTCCTGGATGGGGGCTGCAGCGCGCACCCGCGCCGCCGCCACGGACCAGCCCGGTGCGGCGACGGTGTTCACGTGCCCGTCGTTGCGGCCGATGGGTCCGCCTGGAGGTGCGCGCAGCGCGGGGTGCACACCCGCAGACCGTTGGCGTCCATGGCGTACCTAGGGATCGGATCGACGGGGCACGGTCCAGAGGGCGACGGTTGCTATGCCGGATCCTCGCCGCCCAGGGTGAAGAATCCTTCGCCGCAGACCTCGGTGGCCGGCAGCAGCACCACGAAGGCGCGCGGGTCCACCTCGGCCACGATGGCGCGCAGCCGCACGACCTGGCGGTCCGCCACCGCGACCAGCAGCACGGGGCGTTCCTCCTCGGTCCACGTTCCGCGGCCCTGCAGGCGAGTCGCCCCCCGGGAAAGCTCCCGGCCCACGCGTTGGCTGACGTCCGCCGCCCGCCCGGTGATGATCAGGGCCAGCCTGCCGCGACGGGCGCCTTCGACGACGTAGCTGACGACCCGCCCCGCGACGTTGGTGGTGATCCAGGCATACATGGCCGCCGGCAGCCCGACCCAGACGGCGATGGCGCCCAGCACCACGACGTCGCTCGCGAGGTAGGTCTGGCTGTAACGGATGCCGCGGCTGCGGTAGAGGTGGCGGGCCAGGATGTCGGTGCCGCCGGTGCTGCCCCCGACGCGCAGCATCATCCCGATGCCCGCCCCAACGCAGAGCCCGCCGTAGAGCGCGGCCAGGAGCATGCTCGGCAGGGCGATGCGCAGGGGCGCGAAGGCGGCGGACGCGACGGAAACCAGAACCACGCCGACACCGGTGCGCCAGACGAACCGCAGGCCCTGGCTCTGCCAGGCCCACGCCAGCAGGGGAACGTTCATGGCCGCATACAGCGGGCCCACGCCCAGGTGGGTCAGGTAGTGCAAGGTGATGGCGACGCCGACCAGGCCCCCGTCGGCGAGTCGCGCCGGTACGATCAGGGAAGAAGCCCCGAAGCCGACCAGCGCGGCCGCCGCCGCCATCTGCAGGTAGGAGCGGACCCAGGGCGGGACCCGCCGCATCGCACCACCCCCGCACGCCATACAGCATGCCCGGCGTGCGAAAGCGGCGGTCAGACGCTCCGGCGTTCGATCAGCAGGCGCTGGCCAGGAGCCGGAACCGCGACCCGCAGGTACGGCGCCCGATCGTGCAGGTAGTCGATGAACCGCCCCGGCCATTCGGAGTTGCCGGGTGCAAACAGGTCGTAGTGCAGCGGCACCGCCAGTCCCGCGCCCAGGCGCATGGCGAGTTCCGCGGCCTCGCGAAAGCTGCAGTTGCCGAGAATCTCGGTGGAGCGGCGGAAGTAGTCGCGGCCGTTGATCGGCAGCATCGCGAGGTCCAGGCGGTCGACCCACGGCAGCAGGGCCGATGCGAGTTCGTCGCAGACGACGGTATCGCCGGCGTGGTACAGCGCAAGGCCGTCGGCCTCCGCGACGTAGCCGGTCCAACGGTGTCCGTGTTCGGCGGTCCATTCCACTTCTTCATGGGCCGCGGGAAACGGGACCACACGCCAGGCGCCGATCTCGACCGCGTCGCCGGTGTGCGGGCAGCGGATCCGCTCCCCCGGTACCCCGGCGCGTTCCAGGCGGGGCCGGCAGATCGGTGGGGCCACGAAGACCGTCTCGGGGCAGGCTTGGGCGATCTCTCGGCAACTGGCGCCGTCCAGGTGGTCGAGGTGCTCATGGGTGATCAGCACGCCGGTGGCGCCGCGCACGTCCTGCGCCCGGCACAGGGGAGGGTAGCGGCGGCCGGGGTTGATGCTCAGGTAGGGATCGATCCACAGGGTCGAGCCGGCGGCCTTCCAGACCACGGTGGCCTGGGACAGATACCAGACCGCCGCCATACCTGGGGGCGGTGTGTAACCGGCGATCTCGGCGGCGAAGGCCGGCCCGCGATGGCGCGGCTCGCGCCCCTGAAGCGGCCTGCGCACGAAGGCCATGGCGTCGGCGTGCTCGCTTCCCTTCGACATGCGTGTACCTGGTGTGCAAGGCGAAGCTTGGCCCTGCGGCCTCCCCGCGCCGCCCGCCCGACCAGGTCGCCCCTTTCAGCCCTCTCGATTTGCCCCTGGCGGGGCGGCGGGCACGGGGCGGGCCCCGCAGATCCACGGGATGCCCCCAAAGCTTCGCTGCACCAACCGGGATTCCCACCGGCGCCTGGCCGTTCTTCCGGTCAGAGCATTCCGCCGCGCGGGCGGCCGGAGTCGTCGGTGGGCATCCGCCGGTCCTGCGCAGCGGTGCGGTGCCGCCTGGGTCGGTCCGCATGGGACCAGGGGGGGATGGGGGGCAGGGTGAGTTGACCGAGATCCTCGCCTGCCGGGTCGACCTCGTATCCAAGCGCGGGTTGCGTGGCCGCATCCGCGAGCGTGTTCTGGCCCAGAGGGAGGTCGAGTATGTCGCAGCGAGACGACCGAACATACTTGGATGACGCGATGGGCGCCATCGATGCGGCAATGGGCTTTGTGGCTGGGCACACCAAGGCCTCGCTGGAGGCAGACGAACCGTGCCTGTCGGCTGTGCTCCACAAGTTGACCGTGCGGGGGGAGGCCCTCGCCCGTCTGTCCGGCGATGCGCGCGGCGCATCCGGAGTTGCCATGGCGGCACGCCATCGGCCTGCGTACCAGGGTGGTGCACGCATACTCGGACGTGGATGTGGACATCGTCTGCAAGACCGTGCAGACCGACCTGCCTTCGCTGCGCTCCAGACTGCGCATGATCGTCACTGGGCCGGGTCGTTCCCGACGCTCCGCCCGGCCCGCTATCCCGCCGGCGGCCAAGGGTGTGACCGGATCACGGCCCGCTCTGCCGGGGTGGCGGTGGTGCCCCGATAGAAGGACACGCCGATGGCCCCGGCGTCGGACGCCGCGCGTATCGCCGCCGCCAGTTCGCCTGCCGTCGGGCTGAAGCGCCCCTGGCCGCGGTTGGAAAACCAGTCGAAGGTTTCGGCGATCACTTCAACCGGTATGGTGGGCAGTCCCGCGTCGCGGCGCACGCCTGCGACCGAGTCCCGCACCCAGTTGTAGACGGAGGCATACGGGTACGTGGACGGCAGGACGTGCCAGTAGTCCATGGGCGCCAGGACGTTGACCCGCCCGGCGAGGGCGCGGAAGGGATAGCTGGGCTTCTGTTGCGGCGACCAGGTGACGCCCACGACCAGACCGTGCGGTCCCACCGCCTGGTCGGCGGCCTGGGCGACGGCCGCCACCGCGCCCGGTTGCAGATGGTCTTCGATGTCCAGGGCGATGCCGTCGGCGCGATCCCCCAGGGGGGTGCGGTACCGGGCCACCCGGCGGACCAGAGCGCGATCGGCGGATGGATGCCGCAGCGCCACATACACCCATGCGACCACGGCGATGCCGTCGGCGTGCGCGCGGGAAAGCAGGTTGTCCAGGGCCCTGCCGCCGTAGAAGCCGTCGCTGGAGGTCGCGACCTCCAAATAGAGGTGGGTGATGCCTTCCCGGCGCGCCATGGACAGGAGGGTGTGATCCGGCGTGTCGCGCCAGTCCGGGAACGTAAGCCAGAGGCCCTTGCCCGCCACGCGTGCCGCCGGGTCCGCCACCGTGCGCAGCACCACCGTTGCCGTCATGGGCACGGCGGTCCCGAGGGCCGACACGGTCAGGTGAACGGTACCCGGGGCCGTCGCCCGGAAGCTTCCGACTTCGCCCGGCCCAGGCAGGCTGCCGCCGATCCAGTGCAACCGGCCGCCGCTGCCGCTTTGGCGCACGCGCAGCCGCAGCGGCGAGGCGACGGGGTTGCCGTGGGCGTCCGCGAGCCAGGCGCGCAGTGTGGCCGTCTGGCCCGGCAGGAGGATTCCGCTGGGTGTGGGGTCGACGACCAGGCGCACCGCTTGGCCCGGGACCACGACCGCCCGCCCCGCCGCCACCGGAGCCAACCCCGGCGCCCGCCAGTTCAGATGCCAGACGCCGGCCGTGTCGGGGATGAACGCCGCTTGGGCCTGGCGGCCGTGCACGCTGGCCGCGATCCAGGGCAGGGCATGGCCGGCCGGGTCGACCGGCTGCACGGCGACCCCGGTGGTGCCGGGCGGTACGGCGATGCGCAACGGAAGCGGGCTGCCGGCCGTCTGCGGTTGAAGCTGAGCGGCCGCACCGAAGCTGCCCCGGGCCCGCACCTGCAGGCGGCGGATCGCCGGGGACAGCGCCCCGCCCGGCACAGAGACGGTCAGCGTTGCGGTGCCCGGGGCTTGGGCCCACAGTTGGGCGGCCACCTGTTCAGAACTGGCTGCGCCGCCGGCTCGGACGCGGACCACCGGGGGACCGGACGACGCCGCGGATGCTAGGCCGGCGGGGTTCTGCGCCGCACGCACCGCCACGGGCCAGTGTCCCGGGGGAAGCCCCAGGCGCAGGTCGACCTTGGACCCGTATGGCCACGGCCCGGAGGGGATCTGGGGCCGCAGTCCGCCCAGGGGGTGGGCGAGGGCCGTGTAGGGGGCCTGCAGGGCCGGTATCCCGGGCGCGGTGAGCCTCAGGGTGTATGGACCCGGCGGCAGGGTTGGCAGGGTCAGGTCCGCCCGGCCGTTTCGCGTGCGAGCCGCCGTGTGCGCCAGGGTGTGGCCGTGGGTGCGTGCCGTGAGGGTCACCGGCAGCGCGGCGGCCGGATCCGGGGCTCCCCCCTGCCGCAGCACGGTGATGCGGATGGTCGGCGGGGTTGCGCCCAGGCCCTCGGGCGGCAGGCCCGTGATCGCGAGGGCGGTCGGGGTGTAGGAGGGGATGGTGGCGGTTGCGCCGGCGTTTCCCCCGGGTACGCGCGCCCCGACGCGCAGGAGTCCGGGGCCCGTTGCCCGCACGGTGAGGTGGGTGGCGCTTTGGGTCACCACCCGCCCAGGGCCGGAGACGGACCATTGAATGCCCGCGGCCAGGAGGTAGCCGGCGGCGTCGTGCGCGTTGGCCGTGAAGCGCACGCTGCCGCCCGGGGCCACCGCCGGCGCGGAGGCCCCGAGCCAGACCGAGCGGGCGGCCCGGTCGGCGACGGTCTGAACGGCCGCGCTGGGCAGGCGCAGGAGGCGGTCCAACAGCGCTGCGGCGGCCGCTCGGTCCAGCGGCTGCGCCGCGTGGAAGTTGCCGGAACTGCCGCCGCGCACCAGACCGAGGTCGCTGGCCGCGACCACGGCCCCCCGCGCCCAGGTCGGGATGCGGGCGCAATCCGCAAAGGGGCAACGCGCGGTGGTGAGGTCGACGGCGGGCCGGGCCAGGCCGAGGGCGGCCACGGCCGCCGCAACCGCGGCCGCGCGGCTGATGGGGGCCGCCGGCTCGAAGCGTCCGGGCGCGTTTCCCCGCATCCAGCCCAGGCCGGTCACCGCGCGCACCGCGGGGCCATACCAGGCTCCGGCAGGCACATCGGTGAAGCGCGGCCCCGCAACGCCGGCCGGGGCGTGGCGCACCGCGGCCAGCAGGGCGGCGTACGCGGCCCGACTCACCGGGGCCGACGGGGAGAAGCGGCCGGGGCTGCTGCCGCGCAGCACCCCCTGGTGGGTGAGTTGGCGGATCGCTGCGGCGGCCCAGAAGCCGTCCGGCACGTCGGTGAAGGGAAGCGGTGGCAGCAGGGGCACGCCGCCGCCGTTGGCGGTGGCCGCCGTCGCCGTGGTGCCCGCCGGCACGGCCGCCGGGCTGAGTCCAGGGCGGCCACAGCCCGAAAGCGACAGGGCCACAGCCAGTCCGAACGCCAGCCGCCGCCGAGCGGGGAGCCGTCCTGCGCGTTCCATGCCCGAGGTTCCCCCCACCGGCGGCCGGTGGGCCGGCGCCGGGGATGCTGTATGCCCAGGGGCGCCGGGACATGTGCGGCCGTGCGGGGACGCGTGCGACTGCGTACAATAGCGGTCGGACTCACGGGTCCCGGTCGCGTGGGCCTGGGCGGCCCGCGCGGCTGCGGACAGGGATGCCCTGGGCACCAGAGGTCGCGGCATGGTCCGAAGCGGGTGGGGGAGGCGGGCGCAGGCGTGGACAAGGAGGCTCTGGCCGCCTGGCAGGTACGGGCGGATGCCGCGCAGGCCGAGCCGCTGGCGGTGGTCCGCGTGGGCGGCCCGGATGAGGGCGTCCTGCGGCGGCCGGCACGGCCGGTGCGGCACGTGAATCGCGGGGTACGCGCCCTGATCGAGCGCATGCGCGCCACGATGTATCGCGAAAACGGCGTGGGGTTGGCGGCGCCGCAGGTGGGGATCGACCAGCGCATCCTGGTGGTCGACTCCGGTGAGCGCCACTGTGCGTTGGTCAATCCGGAGGTCGTGACCGCCCGGGGTACGCAGACGGAACCCCTGGAGGGTTGTCTGTCGATCCCGGATCTGCTGGGCCAGGTGGACCGCGCCGAGGCGATCCGGGTGCATGGGCTGGACGCCAACGGCCGCGAGGTCTGGATCGACGCCAGTGGCTACTTCGCCCGCGTCCTGCAGCATGAGGTCGATCACCTGGACGGCATTCTGTTTACGGATCGGGCCAGCCGGCTTGTGCCCGTGCACCCCGAAACGAAGCTCGACGTCGTGTTCATGGGCACCTCGGACTTCGGGGCCCGAGTCCTGCGCGCGCTGGTGGCCGCCGACGTCGCGCCGCTGCTGGTGGTGACGCAGCCCGACCGACCCGCGGGCCGCGGTCTGCGCCTGCGGCCCACGCCGGTGAGGCTCGCGGCGGACGAGGCGGGGCTGGAGGTGGTGACGCCGCCGGGTCCGCGGGACCTGGATCTCTGGAAGCGGCTGCGCGAAGCGGCCCCCGATGTGATCGTCTCGGCGGCCTACGGCGGTATCCTCCCCGGCCGCGTCCTGGAACTGCCGCGCCTCGGAGCGCTCAACGTCCATCCGTCCCTGCTGCCGCGCTACCGTGGCCCCGATCCGGTGCGCCGCGCGCTTTGGAACGGCGATACCGAGACGGGGGTGACCATTCAGCGCATGGCGCGCCAGGTGGACGCCGGGGACATCCTGCTGCAGGAGGCCGTGGCGGTGGGTGCCGACGAAAACGGGGGCGAACTGACCGAACGGTTGGCCGGGCTCGGGGGCCGCCTGCTGCTGGCGGCCCTGCGTGCGCTTGCCACCGACCGTGCCAAGCCCCAGGTCCAGGACCCGGCACTGGCCACGCAGGCGCCGAAGATCGGGCCGGATGAGGAGGTCTGCGACTTCGCCCTGCCCGCGGCCGTCCTGGCCGCGCGCGTGCGCGCGCTGGCGCCGCGTCCGGCCCTGCGCACGCCGGGAGGCCTCAAGCTGCTTGAGGCGCGCGCCCTGGCCGAAACGGCCTCGGCCCCGCCCGCAACCGTCGTCGGGTTGCGCAAGGACCAGGGCCTGGCGGTGGCGACCGGTGACGGCGTGCTGCTGCTGCGGCGGGTGCAGGCGCCCGGGTCGCGACCGTTGGACGCGCTGGAGTGGGCGCGGGGACGCCGGTTGCGGGTGGGGCAAGCGCTTGAGTGAACCGCGGCCGGCTCCGGCCGATCCGGCGCGCGAGGCCGCCCTGGAGGCCCTGTTGGCCATCGAGCGCGGCGCCCCCGCCGGCTCCGCGCTTGACCGCGCCCTGCGTGCGCCGGCGGCCGCCGTGGACCGCAGCCTGGCGACCGAGCTCGTCTACGGGGTCACGCGGCGCCGGCTCTCTTTGGACGCGGAGCTTGGCACCCTGTGCAACCGACCGCTGCGCTCCCTGGAGCCGGGGGTGCGGGCGGCACTGCGTCTGGGGCTGTATCAACTGCGCCACGCGCGCACCCCGGCCTATGCGGCGGTGGCGCAGGCCGTCGCGCTGGCCCGGCGGCACGGCCGTCCGGGGGGCGCGGGTCTGGTCAACGCGGTCCTGCGCCGGGCGGCGGCGGCCCCTGCGCCCTTTGCCGGAGGGCGGGACGCGGAGGCGCTGGCCGCCGCCCATTCGCATCCGGCCTGGCTGGTGGCGCGCTGGTTGCGTCGCCTGGGTCCCCAGGAGACGGAGGCGCTGTTGCAGGCCAACAACCTCCCGCCCCAGGTGGCCCTGCGCGCGAACCGCCTGCGCCTCGACGGGGTGCGCCTGGGGGCCGAACTCGCGGCGGCCGGGTATGCCGCCCTTCCGGGCCGTTGGCTGGCGGATGCGGTCCTGCTGGACCGCGGCGGCGCGCCGGGGCGGATCGCCGCCCTGGCGGAGGGGCGCTGCAGCGTGCAGGGGGAGGCCTCGATGCTGGTGGCGGCGGTCGCGGCGCCGCCCGCCGGTGCGCTGTGCCTGGATGTGGCCGCCGCTCCGGGGGGCAAGGCCACCCACCTGGCGGAGTGGATGCGCGATCGCGGCCGTGTGGTCGCCAACGACGTGTCCGCGGAACGCGTCGCGGTGTGTGCCGCGGCGGCGGCGCGGCTGGGCCTGACCTGCCTGGAGACCCGGGTCGGCGACGCGCGCGCCCTGCCGGGGGCGTTCGCCGATCAATGCGATGTGGTGCTGTGCGATGCACCGTGCTCGGGGCTCGGCGCGCTCGCCGGTCGGGCGGACCTGCGCTGGCGCAAGCGGGAGGCCGACATCGTCGCGCTTGCGGGGTTGCAGGCCGAGTTGATCGGCGCGGCGGCCCGCTGCGTGAAGCCCGGCGGTCTGCTGGTATACAGTACGTGTACAACCGAGCCGGAGGAAAACGGCGCGATCGTGACGGGTTTGTTGGCGCGGCGGCCCGATTTCCAACCGGTGGACCTGCGGCCGCGCCTGCCGGCTGGGCTTGCGGATGACCCCGGCGCGGCCGAGGGCTGGCTGCAGTTGTGGCCGCACCGGCACGGAACCGAGGGGTTTTTTATCGCGGCCCTGCGCCGGGGGGCGACGGGCTGAGGGGGTGGCTCCGCGTGGATGGACCGGCGGTCCGACCGCTTCCGCCGCCGCCCGGTTGGGACGGCCCCGCGGGGCCTGACGGGCGGGCGCTGCAGGACGTCAAGGGCATGCTGCCGGAAGAACTGGCGGCGCTCATGGCCGCCTGGGGCGAGCCCGCCTACCGCGGCCGGCAGTTGTTTGGCGCGCTGCACGCGCGGGGTGCCCGCTCCTTCGGAGGGATCCACACCCTGCCGTCCGCGCTGCGCGCCCGCCTGGAGCGGGAAGCGACGCTGCATGCCGCCCGGCTGCTGGAGCGGCAGGTGGACCGCGCCGACGGGACCGTGAAGTACCTGCTCGAACTGGGCGACGGCGAGACCGTCGAGGCGGTGCTGATGCGCTACCATTACGGCTATTCGGCCTGCGTCAGCAGCCAGGTCGGTTGCCGCATGGGGTGCCGTTTTTGCGCCTCGACGCTTGGCGGGCTGCGGCGCAACCTGCGTGCCTCCGAGATGGCCGAACAGGTGGCGCTGCTCAACGCGGACCTCGCCGCGCACGCTGCGGATTCCGATGCCTTTCCGGTGCCGGCGGGGGAGCAGGCCGGTGGGCCCGGGCGCATCGCGCGCCTGGTGGTCATGGGGATGGGGGAGCCGCTGGAAAACCTCGACGCCGTGGTGCGGTTCCTGAGGCTGGTGCACGAGCCGGACGGCGCCGGCATCGGCTGGCGCCATCTGACCGTATCCACCTCCGGCCTGGTGGATGGCATCGACCGACTGGCGGAACTGGCGTTGCCGCTGACCCTGGCCGTCTCGCTGCATGCGCCCAACGATACCCTGCGGGACCGCCTGGTGCCCCTCAACCGGCGCTTCCCGCTGCAGACGCTGCTGCCGGCCTGCCGGCGTTATGCGCAGCACACCGGACGCCGGCTGACGTTTGAATACATCCTGATCGATGGGGTCAACGACCTGCCGGAGCATGCCCGTGAACTCGGCCGGCTGCTGCGGGGTCTTTCCTGCCACGTCAACCTGATACCGATGAATCCCGTACCGGAGCGGGAACTGTTTGCCAGTCCGCCGGAGGCCGTGGCGCGCTTTGGCGGACTGCTGCGGGGTGCCGGTCTGGCGGTGACCGTGCGGCGCCAGCTCGGGGCGGGGATCGCCGCCGCCTGCGGCCAACTGCGGCGGCAGCGCGACGCCGCCGCGGTCGGCGCGCCCTCGCCGCACGCGGGGCAAGACGGCTGACGCGACCTTGGCGAGTCGGGGGGAGCGCGATGGGCGCGCGGGTCTATCTCGGGGGGATCCGGCACGAGTCGTGCGGCTTCACCCCGCTGCGGACCGACTTGACGCAGTTTTCCGTCGCGCGTGCACCCTGGCCGCCGCAGCGTCGCTCGGCGGTCGGCGAGTGGAATGGGGCGGCCGCGGTTCTGGCGGCCGCAGGCCTGGAGTCCTGTGAGGGGCTCGACGCGGGCGCGGCTGTCTCGGGCCTGGTGGACCGGGGTGCGTGGGACGCGCTGGCCGACGAACTCGTGGCGGGGGTGCGGGCGGCCCGACCGGACGGTGTGTTGCTGGCGATGCACGGCTCGCTCGCGGTCGACGGCCTGGACGACGCCCAGGGCGATCTGCTGGCCGCCGTGCGCGGCGCGGTCGGCCGGGACGTGCCGCTGGTCTGCACCCTGGACCTGCACGCCAGCATCAGTCCGACCATGGTTTCCCAGGCCGACGCGCTGGTCGGCTACCGGACGGCGCCGCACCGCGACCAGCGGGACACGGGGGCCCGCGGGGCCGCGCTGCTCGTGCGCATGCTGACCACCGGACGGCGCCCGACCATGGTTCAGGCGCGGCTGCCGCTGCTGTTGCCCGGTGAGTTTGCCCAGACGGACACCGAGCCGACGGCCTCTTTGTGGCGGCGCGCGGTGGCAATGGAGCTTGACCCCGCGGTCTGGGCCATTTCCCTGCTCGACGGATTCCCCTGGGCGGATACCCTCTGGAATGAGGCGAGCGTGATCGTGGTGGCACAGACGCCCCCGGTCCGCGCGCGCGAACTCGCGGTGGATTTGGCCTCCTCCTGGTGGGCCGTGCGCAGGGACTGCTTTCGTTCGGTGCCGACCTGGGATGTGGTCGGGGGGTTGGCGGAGGCGGGGCGCCTGGCGGCGGCCGGCCGGGCGGTGGTTGTTTCGGATGCGGGCGACAATCCGACGGCGGGGGCGCCGCAAGACGACGTCCGCGTCCTGGCGGCGGTGCGGGCGGCCAAACTGGCCGATGTCGTCGTGGCCCTGCTGGTCGACCCGCCGGCCGTCGCCGCGGCGGTCGCGGTCGGCCCGGGTGGGAGCGTTTCCGTCCGGTTGGGAGGGGCCATGGGTTCCGCCGGTCCCCGGTTTCCCTTGACCGCCCGCGTCGAGCACGTGGGTGCGGCTGGGGCCGCCGGCAGGGTCGCGGTGCTCGCGGCCGGCGGACTGCGCGTGGTGGTGGGCGAGCGCCGGCTTGGTATGACGCAGCCCGCGTTCCTGGAGGACCTCGGGCTCCAACCGCTGCGGCCCGGCCGGGTGCTGGTGCTGAAGATCGGCTATCTGTTCCCGGCCTACGCGGATCGCGTGGCTGCGGACCCGCGGGCCGATCGGTTGCTGCTGCGCAGCCCGGGCGCCACCAGCCTTGATCTGGGAAGCTTCACCTATACGCGCCGGCCGCGTCCGACCTACCCCCTGGACGAGGCTGCGACATGGGATGGTACTTCCGTCAGCATCCACCAGCAGGCTCCGACGGCAGGGGGGGCCGATTAGACGCCGAATGCCAAGGATTGCACGGGGATCGACGGTCAGACGGGCAGGGTGGACGGGGGCGGCGCAGTTCGCCGTTGCCGCGCGTGGCGGCAGGGGGGGAGGAGCGGGTGCGGTTCGCTGGGGTCAGCGACATTGGCAGGGTGCGCGAGACCAACGAGGATAGCTACTGCATGGAGGCCCTGCCGCCCTCCGGTCGACGGTGGTTGCTGGCGGTGGCCGACGGTCTGGGTGGTTGCAGTGCGGGCGAGGTGGCCAGCCGGATCGCCATCCAGGCGCTGCGTGAGGGATTGCGGCGGCGCCGGTCGCCCGGGACCCAGTGGGACCAGCGGTTGCGCTCGGCCATCGAAGCGGCGCACGCGGCGGTGCTGCAGGCGGCGGCCGATCCCGACCTGGTCGGGATGGGGACGACCCTGACTGCGGTGGTCGTTCAGGACCGCCGCGTCTTTTGGGGGCACGTGGGCGACAGCCGCGCGTACGTGCTGCACGACGGCGGCCTGCGCCTGTTGACCCGGGACCACTCGCTGGTCGGCCAACTCGCGGCCGACGGCTGGATTGGGGAAGAGGATGCCCGGCGCCACCCCGCCCGCAACGTATTGACCCAGGCGCTTGGTATGCACGGCGGTGGGCTGTCCGTGGAGACGGGGGTGTCGGATCTCGTTCCAGGGGACTGGTTGATTCTCACGACCGACGGCCTGACGACCATGGTGCCGACGCGTGAGATCGAGGACTCGGTGCGGGCGGCCGGGCCACCCCTGTCATTGTGCGAGGATCTGGTGTCCATCGCCAATGCCCGCGGCGGGCCGGACAACATCACGGTAATCGCGGCCCAGGCCTAGTACTATCCTGCGTAATACCATAACCGACCATCCGGTGGGCCGGGGATAGCACGTTGCGGGTAGCCTCGACGGATTGCATGGCATCGCGTGCCGGTGGAGGTCGGTCGCAGCAAGGTGTGGCACCAGCAGATTCGGCGG
>DAHWHT010000170.1 GCA_027335515.1 Clostridia bacterium | reverse complement strand
GGAAACGGGGTCCCGCCGCCGGGAAGCGGCGCAGTGTAGTGTACCCGGCCCGGGGCGCTCCAGAAGGATCTCTTCGTCGAGACCTCCGTTGGCGACCGTGTGCGGCCTATCGAAGCTGGACTGATACGCGCCAAGCATGTCGGCGGCCCTGCAAACCTCCCCGCGCCGGATTGATCCCGTGGTGTCCGCGATTCTGGGCGTCTCTCGCTTCACCGCGAAGGAGGCTAGGCGTGGGTTCATCCCCGGACGATGACGCCGCCCGCGCCCTTGTGACGATTCTTGCTGACAGCCGGTGGGAGGCCGTCGCGCTAGCTCGGGGATATCTGGCGCTCACCGCGGGTGGGTTGTCCGTAGACGAGGCGGCGGCCGTCATGCGGCGTCAGACCGGTGCAAGCATGACGCTTACGGCCGCCCGGCAGATGGCACCGCAACTGCTCCAGACCGGCTTCTTGGCGAATCTTCGCCCACGCGAGCGGACGGGCTCAGCGGAAAACCCAGTGACTAAACTATTCCCCGCGACTCTGACAGAGATGCGGTTTAGCCGGCTCCTTGAGCGACTATCGGAGTCGCGTTCAGGGATCGCGGTCAGCGATGATCGCATGTCCGAACACGGCTTGACCGACTACACACTGGTGGAGGGCGACATACGGATTCCAGTTAACGTCAAGAATGCAGGGACCCGGTTCGAACGGGCGCAGCAACTCGTTGGGTTGGATCCAGACGACTGCCTCCCGATCCCGGCATACAAGGCATACGCCGCGACGGAGAAGGAACCACGTCTCATCTATGCTGTATCCGTTGATTTTGGATTGGTCAACTGCATCTCTGAGACGCTACCGCTACTCTTTACACCACAGGAGGCTTTGGTCTGGGACCTGCTCAACCGCTTTTCTGGGACCTTGCTCCGCAGTGCCGAGGACACCTTCATATACACGGTGGCAGCGAAGTATGAAGACCGTCTGGTCGCGGTGGCGGGGGATCTGCCTTTCCACGTGGCCTCGGCACGCAAAGCGATTCGCGTATTGCAGCAGAAGCCGGAGCGCACGCCCGGGATCGGTCTTCGGGCCTGGGGTACCGGCGCTAGCGCGGAGGTGAACGTGCACCTGTCGCTCCGGGAGGACATGACGCCATGGGCCGCGATTGAGCAACTGATTTTGGATCAAGGCCTCGCCCGCGTGGTGGCGGGCATAGACCGCCGCCGCACGGAAGTGGTCTTTGACCCAGAGTTCTGAGGGGAGTCACTATGGCCCACCTTTCGCTCGTGAGCCTTTATAGCGGAGCCGGGGGGCTGGACTACGGATTCGAGGCCGCCGGCTTTGATGTCCGCGTTGCGGTGGAGATGGACGCGGACAGTGTTCGTACGCTCGCCGCGTCCCGCTCCTGGCCCGTGCTTGACAGAGACATCCACCAAGTTCCAACACGTCAGATCCTCGACACCGCGAACCTTAGGGTTGGCGACGTCGATCTCCTGCTGGGAGGCCCACCCTGCCAACCGTTTTCCAAGTCGGGCTATTGGGCGCTGGGCGATACAGCGCGGTTGGACGACCCGCGGGCAACCACCCTTCATGCGTACATGCGCTGCGTTGCGGACCTCCTGCCGAAGGTATTCGTGATGGAGAATGTGCCTGGCATCGCCTATAACGGGAAGGATGAGGGACTTCGCTTCGTAGAAGACGTGACACAACGCATCAACCAACAATGCGGTACGCGATATGCAATCCACTGGAAGGTCCTGAATGCCTGCGAGTATGGTGTACCGCAGCTCCGCGAGCGCTTCTTCCTGGTCGCCGATCGAGGCGGTCGAGTCTTCTCATTCCCAGAGCCTACGCACGCGCTTCCGCCGTCATACGGCGCAGGAACTGGCGCCAGCAGGGCGGCAGAGCGTCGGCGTGCGCACGGTGGCGCGCTGCCGATTGTGCCAGGGCTCCGGCCGACAGCGTGTGCATGGGATGCTATCGGGGGTCTTCCCGAACCAGGCTGCAACGAAGACTTGGCCGTGGGCGGCAACTGGGCAGAACTGTTGCCGAGCATACCCGAGGGGGAAAACTATCTCTGGCATACAAACCGGGGTGGCGGTATGCCTCTCTTCGGGTGGCGCACGCGATATTGGAGTTTTCTTCTCAAGCTCGCGAAGGACCGGCCCGCGTGGACCATTCAAGCCCAGCCCGGTCCTGCGGTTGGCCCTTTCCACTGGTGCAATCGGCTGCTAAGCGTCTGCGAGATGGCCGCGATTCAGACGTTTCCTTCCAATGTTGAGTTCTACGGCACACGGAGGTCAGTGCAGCGCCAGATTGGAAACGCCGTGCCCTCACTCCTCGCGGAGGTAATTGCTCGTGAGGTCGCGACTCAGCTTCTTGGGTCCGAGTTTCAGCGCCCGCCGACGTTGTCCTTACCCCGTCTTCGCCCCGTCCCACATGCGGAACGGCTGGCCGCCGTACCAGCACGCTTCTTGCCGTTGGCCGGTCAGCACGACGACCACCCGGGCACGGGAAAGGGCCGTGCGGCCGTGGCGCGCAGGGTCCCAGAGGCCCCGACAGCCGGGGCACCGCGCGGCGACGCCCGGCAGATTTCAATGCTGGACGGGCGCGCGCCTTCGTGAGGGGAGGTGGACTGGGCGCGCTTGGCGACCCCACGCGGCCGCCGAGCCTCGAGGGTGAGCACTCCCACCGGACGGGTGTCCAGCTGCGCTCGTTCGAGCGGCGGCGGTCGCAGTTGGCGTTGGCAAGGAGGTGCGATCGGTGGCTGACTTCACGACGTTGGATGAGCTTCGACGCATTATCACCCGGTATCCAAGGGGCGGAGACGGGGTCGTCCGCGATGTCGATTCGAGGTTCGAGGTTCGAGGTTCGAGGTGTATCTCCACATCCTGTCGATGCCGGCGCCAGAAGTGCAGATCCGTGGCACGCTGCCCAGGAATCCTGATGCTGAGACGTTGATAAAGTCCAAGAACTGCCGTTGGATGTGACGCCCCGGTGCGCCCCGGAACGGAGTCCACGATCATTCACGAGCGGGATGGTTGGTGGCTCCACCTGCCGTTCGAGAAGCGCACGCCCATCGTGGGCAAAGCGGAGGACCGGCGGCAGGCCGAACCCGACCTGAAGGTGGGCACCATCGACCTCAACGCGGACAGCGCCGCCGCAGTGGCATTGGGAAGGGCCACGTTGCCTGGGGATCCGCACGGTCTGGCACGCGCGGGAGAACGCGAAGCGGCAGAAGGTGCTGCAGAAGGTCGCCCGGCGGCAGAAGCGGAGCGGGCGGCCGATCAAAGAGCGACCCTTCGTCCACTGACGCGGGGACGTCGGGGCCACGGCCGCCGGTGGCATCGAGGGTGTCACGGCACGGGAGTTGGGACTCCGTCAGCACCCCCGCCGCCCTGGCCGACCCGGCCGCCGCCAACGGCGCGCAAGGGTACGCTCCCGGTCAGCCTCTTCTGGCCGGACGACCCGGCGCGCACTGTCGCTACCCCGTGACAGCCGAAATGGGGACCAGTGGCACCGGTGTTCGGTGCCACTTGGCGTAGTCAGTCGCAATGTCGTGCGCCATGACGCAGAGCGATCAGGGAGGGGATGGTGCGCGTGGCCTGGATGGAACGCCTCGGCGCGGACGGTCTCCGGGTCGAGTACGGGGTGTACGATCTCCGACTCGACGATACAGGGCGCGTCCAAGGCACCGCCATCGTGGGTGGGCGCGCGCTTGGCTCCGGCGTGGTTGCCTTTGCAACCTCGCCCGGGTTGACTATCACGAAGGTCGAGGTGGACGGCGCAGCCATTGCTCCAGTCCCGGACGCCGATGGCGTCTGGTCCGTCGCCGCGCATGGCTCTCCGGGCCGTTCCCACCGGGTTCACGTCGTATATGAGGGCCGCTTGACGCGCGCCTTTATGCGTGACGCGGCCGGTTATGCATGGTACGAACTGCAGTCGATGACCGGGTGGCATCCACGCTTTGCGGTAGATGGGCAGTGGAGCAGTCGGTTGAGCCTCACCGTGCCGGCCACGTTCGAAGCCGTCAGTTCGTTTGGGCTAGTCGAGCAAGCCAGAACCTCGGCGACGATCCGTTATGTCTGGGACACGGGCGATGCAACCTGTGACGACTTTTCCGTTGTTGTTGGCGAGGGGCTTTGGGGCGATGGCTCCTCGGGCCCTGTAGAATTGCGTGCGCTCTGCCAACGTACCTCACCCTGTACCCCGGACGGGGTCCTCGCCGCGGGGGCCGCCGCTGTGCAGGCCTACTCTGGATGGTGGGGTCCTTGCCCCTACCAACGCGTGACCCTCGCTTGCCTCCCGCACGCCTCGTGCGGCAACTGTTCCCGGGAGGGACTCGTCCTCTTTGGCGAACTGCGCAGCGACCCAGTGCATGCACCCGATGCGTTCGGCCTTGTCGCCCATGAGGTTTGCCACATGTGGTGGGGTTGGGGCGTACGCTTCGACGAAGACCAGAGCCTCGGGTATGTCGAGGCACTTGCGCACTACGGCGACGAGCGCCTCACGCGCGACCGCTTTGGTGAAAGCGCCTTTCGCAGCCACCTCTCGGAGTATCTCTTACCCAATGCTAAGGCCGCCGAGGCGGTCGCGCGCGTTTCTCTACGCGACTGCCGGTACAGCACGCCGGAGAGTTCACGGCTGCGTCAACGAAAGGGCGCGGCGGTCATGCTCCTGTTGGAACGCCGCATTGGACGGAAGGCTATGGACGCCGCGTTGTCAACGCTGCTAGCGGCGTCCTCGGGGGAGACTGCGGGACCGGCGGAAGTACGGCGTGCATTCATGGAGGTTGGAGGAACACAGTGCGAAGGCTTCTTCGACAATTACTTCGATGGGGTGGTGCCCATC
>DAHWHT010000147.1 GCA_027335515.1 Clostridia bacterium | reverse complement strand
CGGCTCGCCGGACTGGGCGGCCGCTACACCGTCGAGCCGCAGATACGCGAGGCGGTGGGGCGGCGCTTCCCCCACATCCGGATAGACTGGGACGCTGTCGAGCGGGCGCTGACCGTGGGCCCACCGCACGAGCAGGCCGCGTCCCCGAGGAATTGCGCCCCACGTTCGACGCCATCCTCTCCGGTGTCCACGTCGACGTGCAAACCTATACCCAGCCCCCGCGCCGTTGTTCCGGTTGGCTCCCGTCTCCCTTTGCTCCCGCCCGTCGGAAATCACCCAAACCCTGCCCTCGACCTGCGGAATACGTGCGGAAACGCCGCCGCCCCACAGTTCCGCCGCAGGCGCAAGCGGCCGCACGACCCAGAAACGCGCCCAGCGGCACCCCGCGCCCCCATGAGGATGTATTAGCACCTCCCCCCCCCCACGCCCGCGTGGTGGAACAGCAGGGACTGACCCGCATGCCGGGTCGCCGACGCGAAACTCTGCGCCCACAGCACGCGCGCCGCCCACGGCCGCCACCGCGGCCGGCACCTCCCGCGTCAACCGCAGCGACGACGCCAACACCAGCCGCCCCACGCCGCCGCCTGCTGCCACGGCAGCGCAAGTCCGGCGTGTGCCCCGGCCGCGCCGCGACGAGTTCGCCGCCCACGCAGTGGTCCGCCAGATCCCGCAGCCGCTCGACCACCGCAACGCCCACGGCCCGCGGCATTGCCGCATACCGCAGCCGCCGGTCGGGCGCGATCCTCGACGTGCCCGGCCAATCCAACCGCAAAGCGGCCCGGCGGTTGACAGCGCGGGCCGTCCGTGGTGAACATGCAGAATGGGTGCCAAACCATGGCCGGGGTGTATCCGCAGCCGCGCCACCGCCCCTCGAGTGAAGGGAGATGCCCGGATGCCAAACCCGGTGTCCAACGACGCGGCGCAACCCTGGACGGCCCCGCTGCGGCGCTGCCTGGAGGCGCTCTCCGCTCAGCCCGGCGTTGGGGCACTCATCCTGGGCGGTTCCAGCGCAGCACCGGAGACGATGGACGCATGGAGCGATCTCGATGTCGTAGTGGTCGCCGGGCCGGTCCAGGCGGCCGCCATGTTCGCCGACCGCCGCTGGCTGGATGAACTGGGTACGACCTTCGCCATGGACGCGTCGACCGGCCCGGATCGCTGGACCATCCGCGTCTGCTTCGCCGACCTCACCCGGATCGACTTCATCCTGGCGGCCGAGGCGGCATTGCCGGCACTGCGTGCATCCGGCCCCCTGCGCCACGGCGAGCGGCTCGTGTTCGGCGCGATCGACGGCGGAGGAACGGCGCACCCCGCAGGACCCGGGCCACCGGCGCCCAAACCGACGGCCGACGACGCGGTAGCGCACCTGGAGGGTGGATTGCGATGGAACGCGGTGCTGGCCGCGGTCAAGGTGGCGCGCGGCGACCTGCTGATCGGTACGCACCTGGCGCTGGCGGCGGCCCAGGCACCGCTCGTCCTGGCCATGCTGCTGCGCGACCGCCAGACCGGCACCGACCACCACCGCTTCGGGGATGGGGCCTTCCCCTCCGCCTGGACCCGGCCGCTGCCGGCGATCGCCGACGCCCCGGGGGTGCTGGATCTCCTGGCGTGGACCGCGGACGCTTGGTCCGCCCTCCTGCCCCAGTGGGATCCGGCGGCCCACACCGACATGCGCCCGCTGCACACCCTTTTGGCCCGCGTCCGGGCTGCGGTGGCCGACCACTGATCCGCTCCGCGGCGAGCATCCCAACACTGGGCAGGGAGTGATCGTCATGGAAACCTCAGATACACCGAAGCAGGAGCGCCTTTCCGGTCGTTGCCGTTTGTGCGGAAAGGTCTTCACCAAGCGCGGTTTATCCCGCCATCTCATCGCCTGCTGCGGTCGCAGGCCCGCAGCGGTTGGGAAGGGAAGCGGCGCGAACCACGGCATACTCGTGCAGGTTGAAGACCGATACCAGCCAGAGTATTGGCTGTTCTTGGAGATGGGGCCGGATGCCGACTGGAACGACCTGGACCGGGTGCTGCGCAACATCTGGCTCGAATGCTGCGACCACCTCAGCGACTTCGAGTTCCCCGAGCCACGCCGGCGGCGCGCGATGTACGACGGGTTCGGCATGGAATACATGGAGGATGCGGAGGATGAAGAATCCGCGTCCGCCCCGGACGCGGATTCGGTGGCGGCGACACCTGTCGGAACACGCTGGCGCTACCACTACGATTATGGCTCCACGACAACACTGAACCTGACAGCCGTGGCACACCTCGCCGCCGCGCCCCGCGCACCCAGGGTGCGGTTGCTGGCCCGCAACGACCCGCTGGATCTCCGCTGCGGCAGCTGCGGTGCCAAGGCGACGCGGATCTGTTCCAACTGCTACGGCGACCTGCTGTGCACCGCCTGCGCCAGACGGCACCGCTGCGGCACCGAGAGGTTGCGGCCCTTGATCAACTCGCCGCGTACGGGCGTCTGCGCCTACGACGGGCCGAGCATTGAACCATAGCCCCAACGACCCGACCACGGCCACGGACACGGACACGCCGTTCAGCGCGCAGCGGTGGGCGGCAGCTGGGTCGGGTTGAACGGACGCGGCAATTCCGAAAGCTGCAGGGCCCGCAGGAGCGCATCGACCACATCGGCGTCGAACTGGGTGCCGCACCCCTCCCGCAACCGTCGCACGGCCTCGTGCAGAGGCAGGGCCTTGCGGTAGGGACGGTCGGAGGTCATCGCGTCAAAGGCGTCGGCCACCGCGATGATCCGCGTCTCCATCGGAGGCTTTTCGGCGCTGCCCGGCGCGGCGACACCCACGTGGTGGGAGCGCACATACCCCGCGAGTTCGCGCAGGCGCGGCGACTGCTCCAGCAGTTCCCCCCCGGCGCCCACGTGGCGCTCCATCGTTGCGCGTTCACCCACATCCAGGGGGCCGGGTTTGACCAGGACGGCGTCGGGGATGGCGATCTTACCGATATCGTGCAGCAGCGCCGAATCGCGCAACTTCTCCAAATGCAGTTCGGACAGCCCGAGCATCCGTCCGGTGGCCACGGCCATGGTCGCCACCCGCGCCGAGTGATCGCCGGTGTATGGGTCCTTGAACTTCAGCGCATCGGCCAGCACCCCGGCGAGTTCGGATCGGAATCGGCGGCTCTCGGCATACAGCTTGAGCGTAAAGCGCGCGGCCAGCAGCACACCGAAGACCACCAGCAGCCCCGCCAGACGCAACTGGCTGTATATGGCCAGACTGAGCAAGCCGACGACCGCGAACAGCAGGGCGTTCATCCAGAACTGCCGCAGGCCGTCGACGACCGACTGCCACAGCACGTGGTGGTCGGAGATCGCGGTGACCAGGGCCCAGAGGGCGACGTTGGTCAGGGTGTACGCGGCGGACATGGCGAGGTAGGGCAGCACCATCCCGGGGGTGACCGCGCCGTCGAAGGACCTCCCCCCCGTCGCGTGGTACGCCCAGCCGGCGGTGAGGACCGTCAGGCCCATCATGCCGGTTGCCACAAAGAGGTTGCGGAGGGCAACCTCGGGCTTCTTGATCGAAAGACTGCCGCCGACGGCAAAGCCCGCCATCTTGACCAGAACGGCGGGAAGAACACCCAGGAGTGGGACGGAGAGATAGGCGACCAGCGCACCAACCGAGACATCGCTGCGACCGGCCGGGATGCGAAGGACGGTGAAGGTGGCGGTCATCACGAGCAACGCCACAAACAGCGCTGCTGTCTGTGCGGATCCCGCCACCGCCACCCCCATTGTCGGTTCAAAGGCGCGCAACACCACGGCCCAAAAGACCCCACCCAGGACATACATCCCGATCGTCCTGCTCCGGGTTGCCATGGCGCGCGCTCCTTCGCGACGGGTCTGCGGGACAACGATTAGGCCGGCCAGGCCCGGTGCTCTCAGAAGCCGGGGAACCAGTCGGCGCCAGCAGCAAGAGCCGCGGCAACGACACCGATCATGACCAACGCCACGCGCAGAACCTTCACTTGGATCTGCCCCCTTCCGTTTGGACGGGGGCTCCTCTAAGGAAAGCCTCGCGAACTGAACTCCTCTGTACTTCCCAGGTGGCCGGCAAATCTGCGGCGCCTTCACGCCGGACGGATCCGGGTGTACACCCCCTTGCCATTGGGTCTCGAAGTGTGTTTCGGCAGGAGTCCGCCGAATCCTGCCCATACGGGTCGAAGATCGCCGCGGATTGCCCACCGCACCCCTGCATCCCCTTGCCGGACATCGGCAGGCCCGGTCTGTTACGATCGACCCGCAGCGGAACATCGCTGGCCATCCAGGACCATAATCGGAGGGATCCCCGTGAACGATGAGACCAAACCGACCGTGGTCGCCGTGGCGGCCGAGCTGATGGCCGCGGCGCGGATCGAGGCGGTCCTGCGGGGCCGCGGTTGCCCGGTCACCTGTGTCGAACCGGAGCCGGACGCCGTGCGAGCGGCCATGACGCCGGGCGTCACAGCGGTGGTGGTGCTGGATCTGGCGGTGGCGGCGCCCCTGCGGGAGGTGACGTTCGGCGCGGCCCAGGCGGTGGGGGCCAAGGTCGTGGCCTTCGGATCCCATGTGGACACAGACGTCCTGGAGGCCGCACGCCAAAAGGGCGCCGACGTGCTGACCCGCGGCGCCGTCGGCCAGGGGCTCGCACCCCTGGTGGCCAAACACCTCGCCCAGCGGACCTCCCCAGACATGGCCACCGGGCTGGACTCATAAGTGGTGGCCGGGGGCGGCGGGCGCTCCGCCCCGGGGGGGCATGGTCTTGGGCGGACGCCGCGCGATCCTGTGGCTGGCTGCGGGCGCAACGGTTCTAACCGTCGGTATGGTCCTGTATCCGGAACTTGCGTTCCAGGGGGCGCTGCGCGGCCTGCGGATCTGGTGGTTCGTCGTCTTTCCCGCTCTGCTGCCGTTTTTCATCGCCGGTCAGATCCTGATGGGCCTGGGTGTGGTCCACTTCCTGGGGGTGCTGCTGGAGCGCTTCATGCGCCCCCTGTTCAATGTTCCGGGCGCCGGCGCCTTTGTCGTGGCCATGGGCCTGGCATCGGGCTACCCGATCGGAGCGGTGCTCACCGGCAAATTGGTGCGCGACGGCACCCTGCACCCGGCTGAAGGCGAGCGTCTGCTGGGGTTTTGCAACACGGCAGACCCGCTGTTTACTTTGCAAAGTCTGTGACCCCTGCACCCGGCAGCCGGCGGGCCACACGCACCCCCTCCCCCAGCACCGCCCGGGCGGTGGCCAGAATCAGTCGATCCGCCATCACCCCCTCCTCCGCAGGGCTGGGCTCGCCGCGCGGGGCTCCCGTGTCGTAGGCCACATAGCCCACTTCGACGCGAACAATGGTCGGGACTCGGGCGGCCTTTCCCATTCTGCAGGCACCTTCCCTCGCGGGGATGCCTATGCCGCCCGGGCCCGGTCGACGGCCTGTCCACCACGCGGCGTCCGACCGACGAGGGGCGCCCCCCCGCCCCGCCGGTGCCCAGAACCACCACGACGCCCAGGCCCCCCTCCAGGCATGGCCGCGGCAGATCCACCGGCGCCCTGAACCCGCCCCCCCGCAGGTGCGTCGCGGCATCGCCGATGGTACCCGCCACACCAGGGCGTCCCAGGGGTGCTTCCAATGGGCGCAGCCCGTGCAGGCGCGACGCAGGGTAGGGCTGCAGTGGGTGTCGCGACCCGGCCGCACGCCGCAGGGAGCGACCGCCCCTGCGCCCGGCGCCTGGGTGCTTTGCGCCGGCGCTCACGGCGGAACGGAAGGCGCGGGTGCGGATTCTCACGGAGATGTCGGCGTAAACGATACGCCCGGCCGCTCCCGCACTGCGGCCACCGTCGGCAGGGATACGCGCCCACGCATCCACAGCCGGCCCTGGCGTCTGAGGCGTAGTGACGGTTGCGGAACCCCCGCCCGGGACACGGGCCCACAGATGGGAGGGGCGGCGGTCCACCCCCGCCCCTCCTACAACGACCGTTGGTACGCGCGGAACGCCCAGTTCGCAAAGACCAGCAGCACCACGGCCAGGGCCAGCAGCAGCCCGTCGTGCCCGAGCACGTTCCCCCACTGCGGTGCCGCCCCCGCGGCCTGGCGCGCGGAGGTGACGCCCCAGGCCACCGGGTTGAAGCGCGACACGCTCTGCATCCACTTCGGCATGAGTGCGGTGGCCATGAGCACCGGGCTCAGGAAGTTCAGCGGTAGGCTGATGAAGTTCACGATCGCGATCAACGTCTCCTCGCGCTGGGCCAGCAGGGCCAGCCCGGTGGACAACGCCCCGAAACAAGCGGCCAGCAGGGAGGCGGAGACCACCATCACGGCGGCGCCAACCACGCCGGAGGGAATATGGGCACCAAGGGCCAGCGCCATGAGGATGATCAGGACGCCCTGCACCACGGTGCTGATGCAGGTGTGCAACACACGCGCCACGATCATAGCGCCACGGCTGGCGGGGGTCGTGAGCATCCGGGCAAGCACGCCCTCGTTCAGTTCGGTGATGATCGGCATGCCGGCCCAGGCCGCGCCGAAGAGCGCGGTCATCACCACCACCCCAGGCGCGAGAAAGTCGATGTACGAAGCGGCACCGAAGCCGGGCAGCGTGACGACGCGCCGAAAGAGCTGACCGAACAGCCACAGCCAGATGATCGGCTGCACCAGCATGATGATGAGCCAGATCGGCTGGCGCATCGTGGCCCGCAGCAGCCGACCGAGCAGAAAGTAGGTCGAGGCCGCGGCCCCGGGGGCACGGCCGAGGGCATCGACGCTGGGATCAGACTCGCGGGGCAGCGCGCTGGCCGCGTCGGACACCGGCGGATCCCTCCCCGGACGGGAATCGGTCAGGCGGTGGCGGAGCGCTCAGCGTCCTCGATCCGGCGGCCGGTGAGCGCAAGGTAGACGGCGTCCAGGCTCGGGCGGGCCACCGCAACCTCGTCGACCCGGATGCCCGCACCATCCAGAGCGGCCAGCAAGCCGGGGACCGTCTGACCACCGTTCTCGGCGCGAGCGGTCAGAACCCGGCCCCCCTCCAGCACCACCGCGTCGCGAAGGCCGAGGCGTTCGGCCGTCTCCCGCGCGGACGCCGCCTGGGCGGCAACGGCCAGCTGAACGCGGATGGTGTCCCCCTGGATGCGACGCTTCAACCCGTCGGGCGTCCCCTCCGCAACCACACGCCCCTGGTCCACAATGACCATGGCCTGGGCCAGGCGGTCGACCTCTTCCAGGTAGTGCGTCGTGAGCAGGATCGTCAGGGACTCGACCGCGGACAGGCGCCGCACCTCGGACCAGAGAGCGGCGCGGCTCTCGGGGTCCAGTCCCGTGGTCGGTTCGTCCAGAAAGAG
>DAHWHT010000177.1 GCA_027335515.1 Clostridia bacterium | reverse complement strand
AGGGGACGTAAGACCCGGCGCTGCCGGGCAGACCTCGGGGGAAGCGGGAAGCCGGCACGGAGGCACTGCGCCTCGGGTCAGACCGGCGCCTCTACCCGGAAACGGGTGGATGCAAGATTTGACTACGGATCTTGCAACGGCAGAAGGGAACCGCGTCCGGCGCAGGACGATGCCCGCAGGTGTGGTTCCGACCGTCCCCGTCCCGTTGCAAAAGGGTTCGCCATTGGCGTTCGCGGTTGCAGCGTTCTCGGGACCGATCGGGCACCTGCGGGCACGGAGAGTGTGGCCGGATGCGCCGGCCGCCATGCATGCGCCCCGGCCGCCTCAGTCCCCGCGGGTGAGCCCGCCGGCGAAACGCGCCTCGTAGGCGGAAATCGCCTCATCCAACTGCAGGGTGCGATCGACCTCGTCCAATCCGGCCAACAGCGACTCGCGCCGGTAGGGATCGATCTCGAAGCGGGCCACGACGGCGTCGGCGGCGTCGCGGATCTCGCAGCGCTCCAGATCCACGGTCAGGGTGTAGCCGGCGGCGCCCGCCCGGGCGATGCGGTCGAACAGATCGCGGATCGTTTCCGGGGCCAGCCGGATCGGCAGCAGGCCGTTCTGGAAGCAGTTGTTGTAGAAGATGTCGGCAAACGAAGGGGCCAGCAGGGCGCGCAGGCCGTAGTTCGCCAGCGCCCAGGGGGCGTGTTCGCGGGAACTGCCGCAGCCGAAGTTCGGGCCGGCGACCAGGATGCTCGCCCCCTGATACTCCGGCCGGTTCAACTCGAAGTCCGCGCGCGGCGTGCGGCCGTCGGTTTCGTACCGCCAATCGTAGAAGAGGGCCGGCCCGAACCCGGTGCGCTCGATGCGCTTCAGAAACTGCTTGGGGATGATCTGGTCGGTGTCGACGTTGGGTCGGTCCAATGGGGCAACCCTGCCGGTGTGCACGCGAAAGGGCGTCACGGGCGCTCCTCCTTTGGTGGCCTGGGTGTGGGCGTTTCGCCTGCGGGCCGGCGCCAGACCACGATGGCCAGCCTCGCCCGCAACCGGTCGCCGCTGCGGGCAAAGACCGCGTCGGCCCCGGGTGGGGGGGTGGCAAACCGGGCCGCGATCGCATCCCGTCGACTCGGCCCGCCAGAGCCGCGGGTCAGCCATTCCTCGTAGTCCATCTCGAACAAGTGCTCGTCATGGGCGATCGGTTCCAGTCCTGCGGCCGTGCCCAGGGCGCGCAGGCCCGCGGGCGTGAGGCATGCCTGGTGGGACGGATCGCGCCAGCGCTCGAGCTGCTGGTGCCAGGCGGCGGCCTCCGGCTGGTCGCAGGTGCAATGGTCGGCGACCGCCACCGTCCCGCCCACGCGGACGACGCGGGCCATCTCGCGTACGGCGGCGGCGGGATCGGGGATGTGGTGCAGGGCGAAGCGACTGACGCTGCCGTCGCAGCTTGCTTCCGCCAGCGGCAGGGACTGCGCGTCCCCGACCAGCCAACGCACGTTGTGGACGCCCTGGCGGTCGGCCTCCGCGGCCGCCGCCCTCAGCATCGCGGGGGTTTGGTCGATGCCGATGACCTTGGAAACCCGTCGGGCCAGGGCGCAGGCGACGATGCCCGGGCCGCAGGCGACATCGCACCAGGTCTCGTTGGGACGCGTGGGCAGGCGGTCCACCAGGGCGTCCAGGGTGTCGGCGCTCCGAAAGACGGCCGCCGCGGCGAAGGCGCCGGACTGGTGCGTGAACTCGCGAATCAAAGTCCGGTCGGGTTCCATCCTGCCACCCCCGCCCCGTGGTCGATTTCCGGACCACACCCCGCCCTTGGCTTCAAACGGCGGCGGTGGCCGGCTCCCAGTCGCGGATGTCCACGAAGTGGCCCTCGATGGCCGCCGCGGCCGCCATCTGGGGCGAAACGAGGTGGGTGCGCCCGCCACGGCCCTGGCGGCCCTCGAAGTTGCGGTTGCTCGTGCTCGCACAGCGCTCGCCCGGCAGGAGGATGTCGGGATTCATGCCCAGGCACATGCTGCAGCCGGACTCCCGCCAGTCAAAGCCCGCGCGGCGGAACACCTCCGCCAGACCCTCGCGCTCCGCCTGCGCCTTGACCGGCTGGCTGCCCGGCACCACCATGGCGCGGACGCTGGCGGCGACGCGGCGGTTGCGTTCCAGGGCGCCGCGCACCACCGTCGCGGCGGCGCGCAGGTCTTCGATGCGGCCGTTGGTGCAGGAGCCGATAAAGACGCGGTCCACCGCCAGGTCGGCGATGGCGGTCCCGGGCCGCAGGTCCATGTATTCCAGGGCGCGGACGGCCGCGCGGCGTTCGTCGGGGTCGGCGAGGGTGTTCGGATCCGGAACGCGGCCGTCTACGCCGACCACCATGCCTGGGCTGGTGCCCCAGGTGACCTGCGGTGCCAGGTCGGCGGCGTCCAGCACGACGGAGCGGTCGAAGGCGACGTGCGCATCGCTTTGCAGCGACTGCCACTGCGCCAGCGCGCGCTCCCAGGCCGGGCCGCGCGGGGCGAACGGCCGCCCCTCCAGATAGGCGTAGGTGGCGTCGTCCGGTGCGATCAGCCCGGCGCGCGCGCCGGCCTCGATCGACATGTTGCAGATGGTCATGCGGTTTTCCATGCTCAGGCCGGCAAGGCCCTGACCGCGGTATTCCACGACGTAGCCGGTTGCCCCGGCGGTGCCGATGCGCCCGATGACGGCCAGAATGATGTCTTTGGCCGTGATGCACGGCGGCAGGGTGCCGTCGATGCGGATCTCCATGGTCCGGGGCCGCCTCTGCCACAGGCACTGGGTCGCCAGCACGTGCTCGACCTCGCTGGTGCCGATACCGAAGGCCAGGGCTCCGAAGGCCCCGTGGGTGCTCGTGTGGCTGTCGCCGCAGACGATCGTGCGCCCGGGTTGGGTCAGGCCCTGTTCCGGGCCGATCACGTGGACGATGCCCTGGGCGGGACTGTCCAATCCATACAGCGTGATGCCGAACTCGCGGCAGTTGGCCTCCAGGGCCGCGATCTGCCGGGCCGCGGTCGCGTCGGCGATCGGCAGGCCGCGCCCCTGGGTCGGAACGTTGTGGTCCATCGTCGCGAAGGTGCGCTCCGGTCGGCGCACGCGGCGTCCCGCCAGGCGCAGACCCTCAAAGGCTTGCGGTGAGGTCACCTCGTGCACCAGGTGCAGGTCCACATACAGCAGGTCGGGCATGCCGGGCGGGGAGGCCACGACATGACGGTCCCAAATCTTTTCGACCAGCGTCTTTGCGGTTGCGGTTTGGGTCGCGGACACGCTTGCCACCCCCTGGATTCATCCTAGCGGACCTGCGCGCCAAAGCCCATTCGGAAAACCGTGCCCATGTGATAGCGTAAGCCGATCAGTAAGCGAAGGGGGGAGTGGAGGTGGATGCGCGTCCGCTGAGCTGTTTTGTCGCGGTGGCCGAGCAGTTGCACTTTCGTCGGGCGGCCGAGAGCCTCTATCTGTCACAACCCACGGTTACGGCGCACATCCAGGCCCTGGAACGCGGACTCGGCCAGGCGCTGTTCGAACGCGGCGGCCGGCGCGTGCGTCTGACGGCCGCCGGCGAGCGCCTGCTGCCTTATGCCAAACGCATCCTGGCCCTGCAGGCCGAGGCCGAGGCGGAGGTGCGCGCCTGGGGCGAACGCTACGATGAACGCCTCCGCATCTGTGCGTCCATCTTCGTCGCTGCGCAGAGTCTGCCTGCGGCCTTGCGCCGGCTGCTTTCCGAGCGTCCGCGGCTGGATGTGGCGCTGCGCACCGCGTTTTCGGCCGATGTGGCGCAGGCGGTGGCCGCCGGCCAGTCCGACCTCGGCCTATCGCGCCTGCCGCCGGAGGGTGCCGCACTGGTTGGCCGGCGCCTCACCGACGAACCGGTGGTGGCGGTCGGGCCGCCGGCCTTGGGGGGTGTTTGTTTGGAGGAGGCGCTGCGGGGGCATCCGCTGTTGACCCGTAACCACCCCGGCTATTGGGACCGGCTGCTGGCCGCGCTGCAGGCACGCTTCGGGACGCTGCGCCTGATGGAAGTGCGCCAGGTGGACGTCACCAAACGGATGTTGGCTGAAGGCCTCGGGCTGTCGTTTTTGCCCCAGTCGGCGGTGGCAGGGGAGTTGGCGGCGGGGAACCTGGGGTCGGTCCGGGTGCCGCCGGATCTTTCACCGGTGCGGGTGGGTACCTGGGCCGTTTGGCGGCGCGGCGCCACGCCCGGTCCCGCGGCCGCGCGGCTGTTGGAGTTGCTGACGCCGGCTTGACCGGTCCGGGGCGGGGGTGTAGACTGCGTCGTAGGTCAGGGAAGGTCAAAGACGGGAGGCGGCCGCCATGGCGGGGATGGATCCCTTGTCGGAGGCGACGACCCGGGCAGCGGAGGCAGTGGGACCGACGGTGGTGCAGATCGTCCACGGCTCGGGCCGCGGGGGCATGGGCTCCGGCGTGGTCTGGGGAGCGGACGGGCATGTTCTCACCAATGCGCACGTGGTGCGCGGCGCCGATGCGGTCGAGGTGGCCTCGCCCGACGGCAGCCGGCAGACGGGGCTCGTGGTGGGTGCGGACGCGGTCTATGACCTGGCGGTGGTGCGGCTCACCGGTGCGCGTCGCCCTCCGCAGGCGACCTTCGGCGATTCGGACGCGCTGCGGCCGGATCTGGCGGTGCTCGCCCTCGGCAACCCGTACGGGCTGAGCTGGACCGTCACCTTTGGTGTGGTCAGCGCCCTGGAACGGGTGCTTTCGACGCCGGAGGGCGGGGAACTGGACGGCATGGTGCAGACCGATGCCGCCATCAACCCCGGTAACAGCGGTGGTCCGCTGGTGCTCTTGGACGGCAGCGTCATCGGGATCACCACGGCCATGCTTGCCGGTGGGCAGGGGCTCGGGTTTGCGATCCCGGCGAATACCGCCGTCGGTGTGGCGACCGAACTGCGTGACCAAGGGCGGGCCAGCCACCCCTGGTTGGGTATCCTGGCGCAGGCGGAGGCCATGCCCCCGGTTTGGAAGGACCTGTTCGCCCTGCCGGCCGACCGCGGCGTTCTGATTACGGACCTGGCTCCGGGCGGTCCGGCCGCGCGTGCGGGGCTGGCGCGGTTCGACATGATCGTCACGGTGAACGGTCGGGCGGTCGGTACGCCCGGTGCCGTGCGGCGGGCCCTGGGTGCGGTGGGCGGTGTGGCGCGGGTCCGCGTGTTGCGCGGGGGCGAGCCTCTGGAGGTGGCGATGCCGGTGCAGGAGCGGCCCCGCAGCCGCCGGTGACGGCGGTGACCGGACTACCGCGGGTATCGGTCAGGCGGATCCTGGCCGGCCTGGAAAAGGCGTATCCGGATGCCTGTTGCGCCCTCGCCCACCGCAACGCCTTCGAGGTGTTGGTGGCGACCGTGCTCTCGGCCCAGTGCACCGACGAACGGGTCAACCGTACCACCCCGGTCCTGTTTGCGCGTTTCCCGGATGCGGCGGCCCTCGCGGGGGCGGACATCGACGAGGTGTCCGCCCTGATCTCCGGTTTGGGTCTGTTCCGCAACAAGGCGCGTAATCTGGTCGCCACCGCCCGGCTGCTGACGACCGCGCACGGCGGGCGGGTGCCCGCGGACATGGACGCCCTGACCGCCCTGCCCGGGGTGGGGCGCAAGACGGCCAACGTGGTGCTCGCCACCGCGTTTGGGGTGCCGGCCATCGCGGTGGACACCCATGTGCTGCGGGTGGCCAACCGCATCGGCCTTTCGCGCGGACAGACGCCGGAGGTGGTGGAGCGTCAGCTGCAATCCCGCCTGCCGCGGGCGGCCTGGTCCGCGACCCACCACCGCCTGATCTGGCACGGACGGCTGGTGTGCCACGCCCGGCGCCCGGATTGCGCGGCGTGCCCCCTGCGGGCGGACTGCCATTTCGGCCGTGCGCCGGGCGGCGCCCGCACGCCGGCGGGCGGCTGAGGTAAAGGGTTGGAAGGGCGGCGGTCCACGGCGGCGAACCGTCCGGGGCAACCGTCGTGTCGTCTGTCAGGGGGGACCAGCCATGCCGCTCCGTCTTGCCACCGAAGCGGACCTGCCCGCGATCGTGTCCATCTACAACGCCGAGGTGGTCTCCAGTACGGCCACCTGGGACACGGAGCCCGTCTCGCTGGAAGAACGCCGGGCCTGGCTGCGGGCGCACCCTCCGCAGCGCCATCCCGTCCTGGTTCTGGAAGAGGACGGGGCCGTGGCGGCGTGGGGGAGCCTTTCACCCTTCAGCGATCGCTGCGGCTGGGCCGGTACCGTGGTCTGTTCGGTGTATGTTGCGGGGGAGCGGCGGGGCAGGGGACGCGGCCGGCTGGTGCTGGACGGACTGTGTCGCCGCGGCACGGAACTTGGCCACCGGGTGGCGGTGGCGCTGATCTCGGCGGATAACGCGGCCTCGCTGCGGATGTGCATGGCGGAGGGCTTTTTCGAGGCGGGACGGCTATTGGGCGTCGGCCGCAAGTTCGACCGCAGCCTGGACTGCGCCCTGCTTCAGCGCTACCTGCGCGAGCGCGCCGGGGCCGTGGTGCGCGACGCGCAGGGCCGCTCGCTGTGGATCCGGCGCGAATACAACGGAGACACCTGGTGGATCCTGCCAGGCGGGGGTGTGGAAGCCGGAGAGACGCCGGAGCAGGCGGCCCAGCGCGAGTTGCTTGAGGAGACCGGTCTGGAGGTGCGCCTCGGGCCGCTGGGCTATCGGGTCTTGCGCCACGGCCGCGTCCAGCGCTACTTTGCGGCGGAGGTGGCGCGCGTCGCCGGCCCCGCGGGAACGGGTCCGGAGTATGACGAGGCGCGGATGCACCGCCGGGGGCGCGCGACGCCCGAGTGGCTCATGCCAAGCGAGATCGCCGCCCGCCGCTGCGTGCCACCGCCGATTGCCGCCGCCCTGGCCCGCGGCGATGCCTGGCCGCCGTCGCCGGTGACGCTGGAGGACGAGCGGGTGCCGGTCGCGGCGCGGCCCTGACGCCACCCGGGCCACGGCAGACCGGGGAGCGGACCCCCGCCGGCGGGCGGGGGGGCGGGGCGCACCGAACGGACGACCATCCGTGGCGGCGGAACATGGCTCCGAAGTTCTCGGATCCGGACAGCTGGGCCCGCGTGAGCTTCCAGGCGACGGACGCCCACTGCGTTTTGCCGTGGGTCGTCCGGGTCGGGGTGCTGTCGTATGGACGTGGCGGCCTTGCCCAGGGCAACCGGCGCAGCGGCGCCTTGACGTCTGATGTGATAGCCACTAACATATTCGTGTTGCTAATATGAGGGTCGCCGCGTGCCGTGGTGTGGCGCAACGGGAGAAGGCTGGTTGGCGCGCCGCCGCAAGCATTGTGGGTGTCCGACCCTTTCCTTCCGCCCGCGCATTCTTGGGGTCGCTGGCGGCTGTGGCGCCAGCGGGGGGCCCGTCGCGCAGCGCTGTCACGCTCCGTGTCACGACGAGATTCGGCATGAACTGGAGGCGCGACGTGCATGTCGGGCCAGCAGGGCCTTCGCGCACGCAAGAAGGCAGCCACGCGCGCCGCGATTCAGGCGCACGCCATGCGGTTGTTTTTGGCGCACGGCTTCGAGGAAACCACGGTGGCGATGATCGCCGCTGCCGCCGGCGTGTCGGAGATGACGTGCTTCCGACACTTTCCCACCAAGGAGGCGATGGTGCTCTCGGACCCTTACGACCCCCTGATCGCCGCATGCGTCGAGGCCGAGCCCGCCTCTCTGAGTCCGTTCGAGCGTATTCGCAACGGCGTGCTGAACGCCATCGATCAGGTGCCAGCCGAAGACATGCGGTTGGTCTTGGAACGTAGCAGGCTCGTGATGGACACGCCACAGCTCCGCGCCCGTTACTGGGATCAGCAGACTGCCACGCGCGCCGTTCTCGTGCAGGCGCTGGGGCGACGGCGGGGCGGCGACGACTACCGGATCGAAGTGATTGCTTCTGCATGCCTGGCTGCCATGACGACGGCGCTGGAGTATTGGGTGGGTCACCCGGCGGGCGGCGAGCATCTGCAGGACCTCCTGAAGCGCGCGTTCGAGGTGCTGCGAACCGAGACCGCATAGGTAGCTGTGAAATGCGGTGCAATGTATGGGGCGTCCGGTGCAATGGCGAGCGCCGGCAACGGTCCACGCGTGCACGGAAGAGGCCTGGGATGCCGCCGAGAACCCCGCGCGTATCCCCGATTTTCACCCGGATGTCGCGCGCGTCGAACTGCTGTCCCGAAACGAGCACCGAGATGCCGGCGTGGAATACCGCTGCGTGGTCCGTGAAGGGCCGCGGACGGGCAGCTGTGTCGAGAGGGTGCTGGAGACCGTGCCATACCAGAAGACCAC
>DAHWHT010000174.1 GCA_027335515.1 Clostridia bacterium | reverse complement strand
CTCGTCGCGTTCAATCTGCACCCCGTCGAGTTGGTCGTCAGATCGAAGCGCGCATGCCGGCTGGGTATTCGGCAGTGTCGAATTGGCAGCGCGGACCTTGCCGCCAAACGTGCTCAGAGCAAGGGTCACGCGGCAACCCTCCGCCTGCGCATAATCCACGCGATGTGGGGACCCTCTACGACGAGGCGCGGTTCGTCACCGCCGCGGACGCGGGATGACCTGAAAGCCACTCCCAAGCCCTACCGCCTCCTCCGCACCTCGGCAACCACATCTGTCGGCCCCCCGGGGGGTGGTGACATACGGTGTCCCCGCGCCATCCGCGCACCGCATCAACGGCGCCGAGCGCATCAACGGCTGCCAAGCACATAGGGAAGGCGGCTTCCCTCGCTCCGTATTGCATTTGCAAAACCGCTCCCGTACCCTGTGTGTATTCCACCTTTCAGGAGGCTGCGCATTGGCACAAGAAGAATCGTCCATCATCGGCGAAGCAAGCCCCACCGACCGCATCCTGGCCGAGATCCTGCGCCGACTCGAAGAAGCCCAAGAACCCATCACCATCAGCGCGGCAAAACTCGCCGCCACCATGGGCATCCCCGTCCCCGCATTCCGCGTACACCTCCGTGGCTTCTTTGACGACGGCCGCCTGGTCAAGCTCAGTTCCGGACTCGCCGGCACCCGCATCGCCGCACCGGCCATGGCCGCACCCGCCCCCAACGACTCCGCACCGACCGATTCCGAGGCCCCCGAAACGGCCGACGCAGGCGAGCCGTGCGAAGATGATCAGTTCGCCATCGATGCCCCCGCCTCAGACGCGCCCGAAACGCCACAGGCCCTGCGTGCGAACATCCATGCACACCTTAAGGACGTCATCGCCGCGGCCGGCGGAGAAGTCACCGTCACGATGGCTTCCCTTGCGGCCGCCGTTGGCGCGTCCGTCCCGGCCGCCACCAAGCACTTCAGGGCCCTTGCCGACGTGGGCCACATCTCCACCACCCGCCTTGGCCGATCCGGCACCGCCGTCCGGCTCGGTTCTGGGTCTTCCGCACCCAAGAAGGCGGCGCCATCCCCCAAGGCCCAACCTCGGACGGCCGCCGGTTTCTGTCCCTGGTGTGGCTCCAAGATCAGCCATCCCGGTTGGCGATTCTGCCAATCCTGTGGCGAGAAGTTAGCGCGATAGCGCCAGTGAACGGACAGGTGCTGGCCGGTAGCGTTCCCTCAGTGCCGGCCAGGGGGTAGTCCCATAGCCCGTGGACTTTGAGGAAGGAGGGCCTGGAAGGAGAGGGTCGCAGATGAGCGGATCATTGGAGACGGGCGCGGGAGCACCGGCGGTGGACTGGGGTGCGACGGGGTGCGCGTTACGGCAGCGAGCCCGCCCTCTATTCTGGAACTCCTGCTTGCCGTGTCCGCCCTGAACAGGGACATCGGCACCGCGTTTCTGCCGGCATATGGCAACGCGGGCGCACGGTTGACGGATTTCGCCGTCGAGCCGCGCTACCCGGGGGACACGACGGTTACGAAAGAGCAGGCCAAGGAAGCATTGGAAACGGCACAAGGCATCGTGGCCATGGTGCGCGCGGCCGTCGCGGTCGACGTGTGACCGAAAAGAGGCGGCGCAATCTCAGTGAACATCGGGGGCCGCCAATCTCTGCACGTACTGAGTGAACAAAGGGTGGTACAACGCATATTCCCCGCGCTCCAAACGCACGACCAAGCCCTTCTTGGTCAAACGGCTGAGCAATCCGCGGTTAAGTCCGGGGTACTCTGCCGCGCGGAAGGGTGCGCCCGGAGGACTTGCGGCTACTTGGTGTAGGATGTCTCGCTCGCCGCGGGTGGCGGCCCCCCAATCCACGTCAAACCGATCTTGATGCAAACGGGCAGCGATTGCGGGCCAAGCCTTGGAGACGTGCGGAGGGGAAAGGGTGTTCCACTGCCCCTCGTCCGCTTCCGCGACCATCCCGCGCATAATGAAAGACACAAAATAAGGGTGGCCGTTCGTTTGCTCCCACAGCCAGTTCAGGAAAGACTGGGGGACAGTGAATGCCGCCCCCACCGCCTCCAGGGGTTGGCGCACGGCATCCGCAAGGTCCCGGCGGGTGAAAGGTTCCAACTTCATGCGTTCAAAGAAGCGGGTGACCGGCTCAGCTACATCTCGGATGTCTTCAAACAGCGTGGAGGGTCCGGTTATCAGCAAACCATAGCGAGCCCCAGCTAGGTGCAGGTCTTGGAAAACCGCACGCAGGATGAGCAAGGCTTGGTCGTCCATGGTCTGCAGGGCCTGCACGTCGTCCAAGATGATGACCGCTCCTGCGCCGCGATCCGCCAAGAATCGAGCCCATATCTCCCGCAGTCCGCGGCGCAGTACTTCGGCAGCGCTGATCGTATGGTCCTGGCGTGAGGCTTGCCGCGTGGCATGGACGATGGGGAGGTGTACATCCACACGCCACTGCAACACTTCGTCGCGAATCCGCTCGGGCCAGTCTTTGCGCAAGTGGATTTCGTCGGCGATGGCAGTCAGCAGGGCATCGGCAAACCCAAGGAGGTCGCCATACCCTGTGGTGCAACTGAAGAACGCCGACACAACCGGGAAGGCCGCTGTTTGGGTGATGGACTGAAATCGATAGGCCAAACTCGTCTTACCGACTCCCCAAGGCCCCAGGATAGCGGTGTTCTGGGGTCCAGCGCCGCCCGGGGAGAGGCTCGGCAGCGTATGCATGCGCAACCACCGCTGTTCGGTTCCCCTGTTGGCAAAGAATCGGGCAGCCGCCGGTTGATTGGGGTTGAAAGGGTTGTCCATTGTGGCGGGCCTCCCGAGCGATTTCTCAGGAACCATTTGCATCATCCGACGCAACCGTAGCACAAAGGCGACGGCAATGCAAACGGCTGTGCCGCGCGATGCCCGCAAACACCCCGCGGCCCGTGGCGCGCGTCAGCGGACCCGGCCTGAGCGCGGCACCTTACAGCCATCCACAATCCGCCACCCGGCCGCTACCGTTGCCATCACCGAACGGCCATCGACCGCGCCGCTTCTCCTTCACTCACGGCCGAACCGTCACCCAGCAAGAAGGGCGATCGTACAGGAGGCACCCGGTGGAGTTTCGCAGATTCAAGGCTGAGGTGAGTGGGCCGGTCTAGGCCGACGGCACGAGGACGGGAACAGGTGCTCCCTTGGACATAGGGGACATGTTTTCCTACCGTGTAGGGTATGAGCACAACAGGGACTCGTCCCCAGATGCTGTCGGTGCGCTACTGCGGTCGGGACTTCACGGTTGGGGACATCGAGGACATCCGCGCCATCTGGCTGAAGTTCGACGGTGGCCTGAAGGCCATGTCATGCAGCGTGGCCCTGAGGCGGATGGCCGCAGACGGCTGGATCGACCTGCCGCCGCCGCTGTGCCGCGGACCGTCGCCAGCCAAGCCACCGGTGCCGCCGGCCGCGTCTGGCCCCCAACCGGCCCTGGAGGGCGTCCGTGGCGACCTCGGTCCCCTGGAGTTCCGACGGGTGCGTCAGCCCAAAGAGTCGCGCCTGTGGCACGAACTGATCACCCGGTCAAATGGGCAGACGCCGACGATGGCTCGGCGTCGAGCACGATGGTGTCGGGGTAGTCGCTGAAGTCGCGACGCCGGTGCCGGGCGCCGACTCAGCGGCCGCGTCAGTCCCGTGAAGCCTCCCACCAAGGCCGTCACGTGGTGCCGTGACGGTTCCGTTCGCCACGTCACAAGAGCCGCACCCGATGACGATTCCGTGCGCAGGTCAATCCGGACCGCTTCGAGACAACCAATGGACCGGGGCGAGGGGGCCGTTCAGACCATAGACAGCAATTGCTCGGCGGGAGCAGGCTGGACCACGTGAGGTGAGTATCGGTGACAGCGCAAATATGGGGCAACTGGTTGATGGGTGGGTTGGTCGTGGTAATCTTTATGCTGGCTTTGTTAGGACGGTACCCAGGGCACAAGGGGTTGCCGCCACAGTGAACTTGACGAAACGAGCGCAAGATACTTGGCGCCAGCGGTTACCTTACGAGTCTCTCTTCCCGGACCGTATGCCATTCTATGTATCGTCCTTGGTGTACAGCTTCGGGGCCTTGACCTTAGCCGCGTTCGTCATGTTGATCCTGTCCGGTGTGACGATGGTGGCTAATGGCCCCCTCTGGTGGCAGCGGTCGGGTGTAGGTCGGTACGTACATGATGTGCACTTTTGGTCGGCGCAAGCGTTCTTCTTCTTTCTTGTACTTCACCTGACAAGTCAGTTCTTCATGGGGTCGTGGCGCGAAGGGCGCACTCTGACATGGATGGTGGGGGTAGCTACCTTCGGCTTGGCCGTGGTGGAGGCGTTTCTCGGATATCTCAGCCGAGGTGATTTCTTCTCACAATGGAATCAAGTTCAGGGAAAGGCGGCCTTCAATGCACTGGGTCTTGGTTCTTGGCTTAACCTTCTGAACAATGGCCAAGTGTACGGTCTGCATGTGGCTGTGCTACCTGCTTTGCTGGTGTTGCTTGTAACCACCCATCTTATCCTCGTTCGCTCCAAGGGGCTGGCTCCTCCATACCCGGCGGATCCAGTTGAGCGGCAGCCTCAGTCCGATGGCGACAAGGCCAACCGGCAAGAAGCGTGAGCACACCGGGTGCGCATGGCACCACCGGCGCATAGGGAGCAACTGCCATACCTATGAGGCCACACTTTCCACCAGACGGGGGGAGTCTCTGACGCGATCTCCAGAAGAAAGAGCAAGTATTCCGGCCGAGCATCTTCCGACTGTGGAGTTCGACATGGTCAAGGAAGCCTTGGTGGCCTTCGGCATCGTCCTTGTCCTCGTGGTGTCCTGCGCTGCGGTTTTTGGTGGGCCCTACAGCCCGGCGATTACGATTCGTCAAGTGGCGCGCACCGACCCACGTATGGTGGTGGCAACCGCAATGCGTGACCTCCTTGGCACGAGTCGCATTGCGCGCCGGGGTCCGCCGTACCACTCTGTCGGCACCTATCAGCACCTGGGTCCTGTGGCACCCGAAAAATGGTTCGGGGTGACGCGTCCAGTCGATCCTCCGCAGGTCGATGTGCTCTCGCCGTTGCGGCGGGCAGCCGGGTTGGATCCGGCAGTGGGCAAGGCGCTGGATCGATGGTCCCATGCAACGCATGGCAAACAGGAGGCGTGGGGTACTGCCTTTCTGGCGGCATTACAGACGGCTCGCATAACGGCGGGCGGCACCATCCACCTGCCGTCTGGCCAAGCGGCCGCAAGTGGACCGGTACCCGTGATGATGCAGGCAGAACTGGATCTTGCGCGGGCTGGCCTATTGGCTGCAGCAATCAACGGACCTGGTTCTGTATACCATTACAGTGTTCAGAACAGCCTGTTGTTTCTGCAAGGCAAGGCCCTCCACGCAATCGCTGGCCGTCGCAACTTGCTCGGAAACCAATGGGGTATATTGCACGAAGAAGGTCCGTATCCAGGTCCTTGGTGGGTCGCCCCTTATTCGTTTCTGTACCAAATCCCGCCGTACAGCATTTCTCCAAACGGCGATCTCATGGCTGCTGGAACCATGGGTTTGCTATTCGCGCTATTGTTGCTGGTCCCGGTCTTGCCGGTTGTACGTGACGTTCCTCGGCGAGCGCGCATCTATCGCTGGATTTGGCGGGACTATTACCGGTGGGTGCGCGGCGATCGGTCGCGGGCACTGCCACAATCGCGAGATGCGCGCGGGAATTGGATGGAGGAGGGTACGGAGCATGCCGATTAACCATACGCGTGCGGCCAACGTGGATACTGTGGTACCCGAGGTCCCTCACTGGGATGGTCGATGGATAGCGTTGTGGCCGCTCAGTATGGTGATTGGTGTGTGGGGGACAGGGATGGTGTACCACAGTCTCGCACGTGGGGCGCCTACCTTTTGGGTTGGGCTCGCACTCTTTTCAGGTGGCATGCTCCTATCGGGTCGATGGATTGCACAGGCGCGGCGGTTGCGTACCGTGTGGCGAAAGCAACGCACGACCGATGCCTCGTAGGCACGGGGTGTCGGCGGATCCGGCACGAAAGTGTTTCGCTTGTGCAAGTCGTGCGCACAGATGGTAGCCTGTTTGGATGGATGCCTGGCAGTCTTCTGGGGTCAGGCGGTGTTGGCCCGGTGCTTCCTTCCTGACGGTGTGCACAGAGGGACACCAACGAAGAACCCGAACCAGCGTAGAGCGGTGAGCCGGCGGCCACGGTGAGGACCGCCTGAGCGCCGAAGCGGCGGCGACGCACCCCGGTACCCTTGGTGCGCGGGGCTGCGAGCAACGGCGCCGGGCCCAGCACCATCCGCGCGGTGCACCCAGGGTGCTGCCCAGGCGTGGATGTCACCCGCCAATCCGCCAATCCGGATGGGCGCAGACTCTTTGTGCTCTGAGCCTATCCCGGTCCTGTGGGCAGCTTTTGCGTGGGCGGGAACCGTGTGCGACCCACCGCCGTCCAGAGAGCCGGAGGTGCCTGCGTGCGTTCGTTCTGGAGGGCCGCGGCGTCGGCCGGACTCTCGTTGCTGCTCACGGCATGCGGAACCACCGCGCAGGAGCCGCACTCGTCGGCGGCCACCCGTAGTGTGGCTGCGGGAAGCAAGGTCACGTCGACGCTTGCGCCGCGACCCAGCGCATCCAACGCGTCCTCGGTCCCGGCGCAAGCGTCCACGGTTGCGTCGAAGGGCACCTCCGCCACGACCGCTCCCCTATCGGGACGGCGATCGCCGGGGGCGGTGAGCGTGGAGGTGCCCCCGAACCTCACGGCCATGGACTTCGTGAACGGCAACACCGGTTGGGTGGCGGGCACCGGCGCGCGCGGATCCACCACCACGATCCTGCGCACGGCCAATGGCGGCCAAAGTTGGGCGGCCAGCACCCTATCCGCGACCAACGTTCTGGCTCTGGGCTTTGCCGACGGCTTGCACGGGTGGGCGGTGGCCACGCAGGGGTGCAACGCACCTTCCGGCTGCACGGAGGTCAGCATTCTGGATACGACGGACGGCGGCCGCTCGTGGCAGGAGCAGTGGCACGAGGCCATGCCGGCGAGTCTTAACACCCTCACCGGCCAGTTGGAGGCCCACATTCAGGCCTTCGGTACTGCCCGGGCGCTCGCGACCGTAGGAGAAACCGTGCTGAGCACGGCCACCGGGGGGAAGAACTGGACGCCGCTGGCCTTCCCCGCCAGCTTCACTCCGATCGGCTCCAGCTTCATCAGCGCTCGCCAGGGCTGGGTTGTAGGCAGCGTCGGCGCGCGTGGTGGCCATCACCGGGTCGAGGTCCTGGCCACCACCGACGCTGGCGGTGCTTGGCACGTCCAGAAGCAGATTTCCGCCAGCGGGGGGCTGGACACCGGGGTCGGCTTTGTCGATGCCAAGGACGGCTGGCTGTACGTGAAGGATTTCGCCACGGACCGGGGGACCTTGTATCGCACGGTGGACGGCGGAGCCCGGTGGAGCGTTGAACGGGGCGAGTTCATCAATGGGCGCCTCGTGGTGGGACCGCCCACCTTCGTGACCCCCACGGTCGGCTGGGTCGCGGTGGATGCCGGCGCCGCGCCGTTCGCCGGTATGGTCTACACCACGACCGACGGCGGTACGAGCTGGCGGTCGGTCACCCATCAGACATGGAGCATCCGCCAGATCTCGTTGACGTCGGCGACCGACGGTTGGGCTCTGAGCGACCGACCCCAGAGCCGCAACTTCCTAATCCACACCACCGATGGCGGCAGCACCTGGACCCAGGTCCTGCCGGCGCTGGCGCCAAGCAACGACATCAGCTTCGTCTCGAATACAGTGGGCTACGGGCTGGGCCTCCCGTCGAATACGCAAGCGATTCTGGCCACCACCGATGCCGGCCTCCGTTGGCACCAGATCGCAACCCTGCCTGCCCATCTGCAAGCCAGGAGTCTGTCCTTCGCGGACAGCCAGCACGGCTGGGTACTGGGCACCACAAGCGGGTCGCCCGTGCAGATGGAGTTGCTGGCCACCACCGACGGGGGCCGTAACTGGACGGTCGCGCACACGCCGCCCCTGCCGCCTGGCCGGGTGCTGCCCTTTCACCCCTACCTCCATCTCTTTGGCAGCGGAGCGGGCTTGATGCAGGTGGAGGGCTTTCCCGCCACGCTCTTGGATACCACTACGAACGAGGGCAGCAAGTGGACCCAGCAGTTCTCCCTGCCCCGACCGCCGGGGACTTGGACCGAGATGGCCTTTACGGATCTGCGGCACGGCTTGATGGCGCTCTCCGGCAAGGGTGGGCCGCAGGTCAGCGCCACCGCCGACGGGGGCGCCAACTGGAGCGTGATCCGGCGGCTGCCCGGCGACACTACGGTGCAGGGCCTGGCATTTGCCAACCCCAGCGACGGCTGGATGCTGGTGCAAGTCGGTTACCAGAGCGAGCAACTCTGGCGCACAGTGGACGGAGGGAAGACCTGGGCCACGGCCGCCCTGGCGGCGCCCGCACGCAGTCTCCCGCTAATGCCACTGGGAAACAGCGTGCGCCTGGTCTTCACCAACTCCCAGGACGGTTGGCTCCTGGGCGGCAATGCCTTCCTGCGCACCACGGACGCCGGCCGGACCTGGAGCCAACTCCCATGACCGGCAGGCTGCAAGGCGAACCTCGCCGGGATACTGGGCGTCCCTTCGCCGAGGGGGATCACCGACCATGCGCCGCACGTCTGCCATCGCGGCCGTATCCGTGGCCGCCGGATGCTCGCCGCTTGACCGTGGCGGGCAGGCTATAAGCGGTGGTTGGCCGTCCCCGGGCTCGGCCCTAGGGCCGGCCTCCCCCGGGGGCGCGTCTTGTTGGGTCAGTCGCGCAGCCGCAGGAAGTGCGCCTCCACCGCCTCACGCAACCGC
>DAHWHT010000132.1 GCA_027335515.1 Clostridia bacterium | reverse complement strand
ACGCCCGTCAGCGCCCGCTCGACATCTAAGCCCAACGATCCTCCGGGGCTGTCCGGCCGACAAGGCCGCGGCAGCCCCTTCCTTATCTCTCGCGAGGACATTGATCGTGAACGCATCGGTGACCCTTTCCCTGAACGCGTCACCCTTGATCCGCTCGCCGATTTCGCCGGTTTGGTGGTCATCGAAGAAGGTCACGGGGAGTCTCAGGATGTGGGCGAAGAGGTCTTCCCGCAGGCGGCGGGCGACGTGCTGGCCCGTGGCGTTAATCCAGCGGGCCTGCAGCACCCCCAGTCCGAGTTGGGCCAGGGGCAAGAGCGCCAACGCGATGGCATAGCCCGCGAGGACGGGCCAATGGTGCCGAGGGATGGCATTGACCACACCGCGCATCAACAGGGGGTGCCCCGTCTCCAGAAGACCGGCCGCGACGGTGATGCCAAGGCCGGCCGCGATGGGGGACCGGTGCGGGCGAAGGTGCGGCACGATCCTGCGCAAGACGGTGGGCGGGGTGACTGTCCGCGCCGCAACCGTGGCGGTGGGCATGGAACTCCCTCCGATTGGGTTCGGGTGGAGCCCCATCCTAAGGCGGAGGTGCGAAAAGGAACAGTCTGGTAATTCTGGCTGCTTGGGGGTATAATGAACGTGCGCTGAAGGTCGACGAACGTGTCCCGAAGGTCGGCCGACGGTCTGAACGGCACGGTGTGCACGGTCCTTCGCCGTACCGCGTGGCTGGCCGTGGCCTGCGGGGAGCCTCTGCCGGTTGCGCCGCGCGGCTACCGCTACCACTGCGCCTGGGTGGCCCACATGCGCGCATACGCGCCGCCGACGGCGACGAGGTCGGCGTGGCTACCCTGCTCGATCCACTCGCCGTCGGCGGCCCGCCGGCCGTCGTGGTTGGGTCGGGCAGGGACGGGCCGTGCACCAGGACGACCGGGCGGGTCGCGTCGTGGCCTGGACGTTCCGGCTCTGGCCTGCCGGCCGCCCGGCGTCTGCGCAGACGTGCGCCCGCCGCGCTGCCGCGAACACCTCAGGTCCTCACGCGCGGCGAAGTGCTGAGGCGGCGTGCCTCGGGCATGGCGCTGGCGCTCCGATGTGTGCCCTCGCGGGAGGACCGGACCCATCGTGCCCTGGGGGGATGTGGGGGTGGAAGGGGCCATCTGGCCGATCCCTCACTCGTCCGAATGGACCAGCGGTGGCGCGGGTGCCTCCCGGCGGCTGGACGGGGCGGTTGGGCCGCGTTGTGCCGGCGAACACCCCGGGCCCATTCACAGCCGGGTGCGGCGGCCAACGCGGCGGGACCGGGGAAGACGGGTCGCGGTCCGGCGACTGCGGCCTCCTCGCGTCAGACCGTCCGCGTTGACCCACGGTCCTGTGCCGACTACCATGCTGGTGGGGAGCAGTATCCGCTTGGCCCGCGGCAGAGAGTCGGCGGTGGTGCAAGCCGGCGCGGGGAAGCGGCGAATCCACCCCAAACACCGTTCCGCCCGCGGGGCGGGACCGGCCGCCGCCCGTTAGCGCGGCAGCGACGAGGCGCGCCATTGAGGCGAATCTGGGTGGCACCGCGGGGTGAGGTCCCCGTCCGGAGAGGACGGGGACCTTTTTGCCGTCTGGGAGGGAGACGCGTTATGCTTGACATTCAAACGGTCCGCGACGATCCCGACGCGATCCGCCGCGCAGGCGAGGTCAAGGGTATTCCGGCGGATCTGGAGGCGGTGGCGGCCATGGACCGCCGGCACCGCGACCTGATGGCGGCGATCGTCGCGCTGCGCACCGAGCGCAACCGGGTCTCCAAGGCCATCGCCACCATGGCCCCGTCGGATCGCTCCGCCGCCATCGCCCGCGCCGCGGAGCTCAAAGGGGAACTGGAGCGCAAGGAACCGCTACTGCGCCGCGCGCAGGAGGACCTGCGCATCCTGATGTTGCGACTGCCGGCGCCCGCCGCCCCCGACACCCCCGTGGGCGTTACGGATGCCGACAACGTGCCGATCCGTCGTTGGGGCACTCCGCCAAGCTTCGATTTCCCGGCCCGCGATCACGTGGAGATCGGCGCCGCCCTTGGTGTCTTGGAGACCGAGCCCGCCGTGCGCATGGCCGGCGCCCGCTCATACTGCCTGAAGGGCACGGGGGCGCTGCTCGAGCAGGCCGTGCTGCGGCTCGCCACCGATCGGCTGGTGGCCGTCGGTTTCACGCTCTTGCACGTCCCCGTCCTCGTCCGCGAGGAGGCGATGATCGCCACCGGCTACTTTCCCCTGGGCCAGGATGAAGTCTTTCGACTCGAACGGGATGACCTGTATCTGATCGGCACCTCCGAAGTGCCTCTGGTGGCGCGCTTTCTCGACCAGATTCTCACCTGTGGCGAACTTCCCGTGCGCCTCTGTGCCGTGAGCCCGTGCTTTCGCCGCGAGGTGGGCGGGTCCGGGCGCGACACCCGCGGGTTGTACCGCGTGCACCAGTTCACCAAGGTGGAGCAGGTCGTGGTCGGGCTGGCCGATGCGGCCGCGAGTGCGACTTTGCACGACGATCTCCTCGCACACGCCGAGGACATCCTCCAGGCGTTGGAACTGCCCTACCGAGTGGTCTGCGTCTGCACCGGGGACATGGGACAGGGCCAGTATCGGAAGCACGACATCGAGGCGTGGATGCCCAGCCGCGGTGCGTATGCCGAGACCCATTCCTGCTCCACGTTCCATGAGTTCCAAGCACGCAGGGGAGGCATTCGCTATCGGGATCCCGGGGGAAGGGTGCGGTTCGCGCACACCCTCAACGGCACGGCGATCGCCTCCCCCCGCATCCTGATCCCCCTCTTGGAGGTGCACCAGCAGAAGGACGGCGGTGTCCGCATCCCCGACGCCCTCGTTCCATACATGGGGGGTCTGCGGGTCCTGAAGGCGTTGTAGGGCGTGCGGCGAAGGCCGTCTCTGTTTTCATGGACTTCGACCCGGACCCGGCAGGCACATGCACCGTCGCGTGAAACCCCGCCGTGGCGTGGTCCGTGCTCGGCGGGCTGCGGAGGGTCTGAGTATGCGGCGTGTGACAAGGAGTGGGTGGGGGCGGGAGTACCCGGGTGAAGGCGGGGCTGAGCGTGGAGCAGGAACGGTCCGCGCCGGATGGCGAGATGTACGTCCCGACGACACGGGCGGCAGGTTGCCCGTATTGCTTTGACCCTGAGAGTGGGGCGCTCCGGCGGGCACTCAGGCAGCGGCGGCCCGACGCCGAAACCGCGTTGCCCACCGACCGCCTGGCGGACGATATCGGGTGGCTGCACCGGCTCTTGCGGGCGCAGTACGCCGGATACATCGACTGGATCCGACATCCGCACCTCGACGTCGAGGCCTTTTTCGCCGATTGGGTCAACGGGCTTCGCCGCGTCGGCAGGCTCTGTTCCTTCCGCGAAGCTGTGGTCGATCCCCTGATTTCCTTGAGAAGCGCGGTACCCGATCGGCATCTCACGTTCTGGGGAGCGGACCCGCTGATCGACGATCATGAGGGGATGGCGTTTCACGAGTATCAGGCGGTGGTGGACGACGCGTCTGACGTGCCCAAACTCGAACCGACCGATGTGCCCGGGGCTCGGCCCGGCACCTGGCAGGTCCGTCCCGTGCTCCACAGCGGCGGTCGTATCGGGCGAATCGCAAGCCTTTCCGCCTGCACGGACCGAGGCAGCCTCGTGGCAAACCACAAGGACGGCTGCCTGCGCCTGCGTCGGCGCCCGCCCACGCCGCCCCGCCCCCGTCCTGCGCAGGTACCGGTGTACGAATGGCGAGCCTGCGGAGACGTGACCGTCGTCACACTGCGAAGCTTCGGTGGCCCGAGGCAAGTGCAGGACCACCTGCGCCAATTCGTTGCGGACTATGTACACCACGTGGCGCGACCGTCCGTGCTGTTGGATCTGCGCGGCAACAACGGCGGGAACCTGACGTATATCGCTCAGTGGATCGCCCAGGCCAAGGGGGGCGAATCCCGGGGCGTGCCGAGACTGGAGGTTGCCCTTTGGGCCTGCGCCGAGTGGAACCGAACGGTGGAAGCCCAGGTACGTGAGGGGCGGGTGGATCATCCAGAGGCGCAGACCGAACGGGAGCATGCATGGGCGGCCTGGCTTGCGCGGCCGCTGACCCATACCCTCCAACTGAGTGCCGCGATCTGCCGTGGGAAGTCTGACCGTCCGTATTCCGGCCGCGTGTTTGCCTTGGTCGACCGCAACAGCGGGTCATCGGGTGAGCGGGCGGCCGTCGATCTGAAGCGGGAGCTCGGCGCGATCTTGGTGGGCGAGCGCACAGCCGGGTGCATGCAGTACGGTGAAGCCGTTCGCTTTGTACTTCCGCAGACCGGACTGGTCGTTCAAGTACCGACGCGGCGGTTTTTCTTCGACGAAGACGTCGAGTGCGTGGGCTTCCCCGTTGATGTGTATCTGGAGGACATCACCCAAAGTCCGGACGATTTGTTGCCCCACCTTGACGCGATCGAGCGCGCCGCGCATTCCGCGCAATCCGAGCGGAGGCTGGAGTAAGGAATGAAGGAACGCCGGAGTTTCATGTAGCCGCTGAGGACGACCAGCTTGGCGGAGTACTCGCGAAAGGTGTCCCGGATGGCGCGGTCCAACGTCGCTGGGTCAGGGTGGGTCGCACGGCTGAGGTGTGGGGCGGGGACCCCGGCGGCCTGGGCAAGAGCCAGGGACCCGGCGATGCCGTTGTTGGAAGCCACGGCGACCGGGTCCGGTTCCAGGCGGCCCGAGCGGATCGCTTCCTGAATGGCGGCGAGGAAACCGGGCCTCAGGCGCAAGGCGATCCCCCTTAGAAATGTCGCGGGGTACTGGGGGCGGCCAACGGTGGTGGAGCGATTGCGGCAGGCACGGGCGGCGCTCATCCGCGCCGGGGTGTTCGACGTCCTCGACGTCTACACTCCCACGATCGCCGGTACGATCCCGCTCGGCATCGACATTCCGGGGAGCGACGTCGACGTCCTGTGCACTGCGCCCGACGCGGATGCCTTTGTGCGGGACGCCCTGCGTTTCGCGCGTCAGCCCCGTTTCTCCCTGTACCGCGCGGACGATACCCATCCGCCAGCCGTCGTCTGTCGCTTCACGACCGAGGGGCTACCCGTTGAACTGTTTGCCCAGCCCATCCCGGTCACAGCCCAGCGGGCGTACCGACACATGGTTGTGGAAGGGCGACTGCTCGCGATGGCGGGCGAAGGCGCCGGTGAGGCGATTTGCGCGCTCAAACGGAAGGGAATCAAAACCGAGCCCGCATTCGCGGAGCATTTTGCTCTGGTGGGCGACGCATACGAAGCCCTGCTGCGTATGGCTGACTGGTCCGATGCGGCGTTGGCCGCCGCCGTGGCGGACGGGTATCGAACACGGCGGCGATGCCCTTTTTGCCGTGTCGTCGACGGAGGCGCGGCCAGCCGAATTTCCGACGACCCCTGGACGCTGTCGTTCGTGAACCGGCGACAGGCCAACCCCGGCCACGTGCTGGTTATCCCGCGCCGCCACATCCCCAACGTCTTTGACCTCGATCCCGAAGCGGCATCCGCCCTGGGGCGGGCCACCACCCGCGCTGCCCAGGCCCTGCGCGCGGCCCTGGGTGTGACGGACCTGAGCATCTGGCAGTCGAACGGGGCGGCGGCGGGCCAGGTGATCGGACACCTGCACGTGCACGTCTTTCCCCGCAGGCAGGGGGACGGGTGGTTTCAGGTATACCCGCCCGGGGCGCCTCCGGAGCCACGTCCCCGCGTAGAACTGGACGCGTTGGCAAACCGCATCCGGCCCGGGGCGGGCGTCCGGCGTCCGCTTTCTTAGACAACCGCGGCCGGCGGCGCGGGTTCCGGCAGCTAGGAACCGTGGCGGGGCTTCAACTCCGCAGCGTTGCGGGCCGCAGTCCCGCCGGACGCGCGTTGGGTGCTGGATTCGGACGTTCCCGCCATATGGGAGGAGGAGCGGGAACGGTCGGCTTCAGGGGACGGCGGAGGCGTTGCCATCTCCTGTTGCGTGCCGCACTCTCGGTATATTTGGTGGCGTGGTGTGCACCGAACGGTACGCCACGTGTGGAACACGACACCGGAGCCGGAGCAATCGGCGGCACTCGAAACGAGCCGAGAGTTCACCGCCGCATTCCATATTCGTCTGCAGGATCGGCTGGGGCGCTGACGAGGGCAACGGTGTTCGCCTGCACCCAACGACGCTCGGATCTCCGATCCCGGCGTGCCGCCGTCCACGGGCCTGACGTCCAGCGATCCAGCCGGACAAGCCGCCGCGTTCAGCCGACGGCAGTTGACGGTTGCGGCCTTGCGTGACCGTGGTGCGGCGCCGGCGGTCGTCCCCAACCGGGAGTTCGACCTCCACGAACGCCCGGAAGCGATGGGTATCGCCCATCCCTTTCGCGTGTTCGCCGACTCGGCGGTCCTCGGTACGGAGAAACCTGGGCTCGGGATCCACCACGTCGTCCGTGCCGCGTTGGGTCCGCGCCCCCGGCCAGCGTGCACGTTGGGAACCGGCCTGACACCGACGTCGCCGTGGCACGAGCCGTCGGCGCCACCCCTCGCAGCTAGGATCCGTAGGGCCGCTGTGTCCGTGAGCCCATGTGCGCGCGGCGCTTGATCTCCTTCGACCCCCTTGGGGAAGGACGCCCGCTGGTCGGCCGACCATAAAGCATCGTTCACCGCCGGTGGGCTGCACCAGGCGATCGACGGGTCGTGCGGCCGGGATGTTCGCAGTGCCCGCGGGTCCTGGGGTGCCGGCCCGCGCTCGCCCAAGGGACCGGCGTTGCCGCGGCAGGACGGTTTCGTGCCGGCCGGAACGTCTTAGTGGCGGAGCCTCGCGCCCGGGCGGCGTGTGAGGCTCCCGCGGACGGTTTGCTTAGGGTAGGGGGCATGCGACGCGATGACGAGCAGCGCGCTGGCGCCTGAGGTGGGGTCCCGTCCCAATTTCGTGATCCTCTTGGCCGACGATCTCGGGTACGGCGATCTGGCCTGCTACGGCCATCCGCACGTGCGCACACCGCACCTGGACCGTCTGGCGGCCAGCGGGCGGCGGTTTGATGATTTCCACTCAAGCGGCGCCGTCTGCAGCCCCACCCGTGCCGGCCTGCTCACCGGGCGTTATCAGCAACGCGCCGGAATCCCCGGCGTCATCTTGGCCGATCCGAAGGCGGGCCTGCGCCACCAAGGGCTGCAACCGGGGGAGACCACCTTCGCGGGGTTGCTGCGGGCCGCGGGGTATGCGACGGGGATCTGCGGCAAGTGGCACCTGGGGTACGAACCGCGTTACAACCCGGTGCGGCACGGCTTCGATACCTTTTACGGCTACGTGAGTGGCAACGTCGACTACTTCAGCCACGTGGACGGAGCCGGCATCCCCGATTGGTGGGACGGCGACCGACTCGCACCCGAGGAGGGATACACCACCCACCTGATCACCCGGCACGCCGTGGAGTTCATCGAGGCCCACGCCCAGCAACCGTTTTGCCTCTACGTGGCGCATGAAGCGGTCCATTCCCCCTATCAGGGCCCCGGGGACGGCCCGGTTCGCCTGGGCGACGGCCAGCGGCGACCGGAGCGGCGCGATCGGGTCGCGGCGTACCGCGAGATGACGGAGGCGATGAACGCAGGGGTGGGGGAGGTGCTGGCGGCCCTGGAGCGTCTGGGTCTGGAGGAACGCACCCTGGTGTTCTTCTTTTCGGACAATGGTGCGACGCCTGTGGGCTCCAACGGCGTCCTGCGGGGTGGTAAGGGGACCCTCTGGGAGGGGGGGCACCGCGTTCCGGCCATCGCCCGCTGGCCAGGCCGCATCGCGGCCGGCTCGCGCTGCGACGTTCCGACGATCTGCCTGGATCTGCTGCCGACGTTCCTCGCATTGGCGGGGGCGGCCCCGCCGCCTCGTCCCCTGGACGGGATCGACCTGGGGTCACTGCTGTTTGGCACGGGGGCTCCGCCCAACCGTCTGATCTTCTGGGGACACGGGCGGGATCGCGCCGTTCGGGACGGCGCGTGGAAGCTCTTGCTACGGGAGGGCGCCCCGCCGGCGCTCTTTGAGCTGGATTCCGACCGCACGGAGAGCCGCGATCGGGCGGCGGGAGAGCCGGCACGCGTCGCGCGCCTCCACGAGGCCATCGTCGCCTGGGAACACGATGTGTCCCGGGACGCGACGCCGCAGCCGGCCAACTGAGCGTGGAAGGCGGCTTGGCCGTCGCCGCGCGCCGCGCTCTGGCCCAGGGGGCCGGCGGGTGGCGGCTCGGCGCGCCGGTGGTCATTGGACGGCATGGTTGTCGGATCCGACGCGGCTGCCCGCCGCGGGCAGGAAATGGCCACCTCCTGATCGCATGTACATCGCAGGGGGCAAGGCCCCCGGCCCGGTTGGGCGGCCCATCGGTTCGGCCAGGGACCCCGGCGTCGTGTCCAAGGGCGGCGATGCTGGATGACGGTGGTCGGTCCGCCTGCGGTGCGCCTCGCGGCTCTGGGCAGATCGTGGTCGCCCGCGGCGTGGGTTGCCGCCAGGGGGATGTGCGGTGAAGCGCGCGTCAGAGAGAACGGATGCCGGGATGCGCAGGCGGACGGTGCTGCGCGGCATGGGTACCCTGCCGCTTCTGGGGGCCCTTCCCTGGCTGGCGGGGTGCGGGAAGGTGGGGCCGGTCGCGGCCGGCACCCAGGCGGAGGGCTGGCTTCCGGCCCCCGGGGCGATGCCGGGATCGCTGCTGGTCGTCGACCTCAACGGGGTTCCGCTGCACACCCAGGTGGCGGTGGCCATCGTGCAGGGGTTGGTGAACCGCCGCCTGCGTCGTGGCGGTGAGGGTGTGTACGTGCTGCTGCCGTCCAACTATGTGGGCGGCGTCGCCTTTCAG
>DAHWHT010000086.1 GCA_027335515.1 Clostridia bacterium | reverse complement strand
CGCGTTGCGCGGCCGGGCCTTTGTGCGCTGGCGGAAGCGCCGTGGAGAACGCGATGGCCCATGGGCGGCCCTGGTGGCGCTGCAACGGGCGCGGTGGGGAAGGGCGCTGTTAGCGGGGTCAGCGGAAAACCCGTAGGGGGGCCTAACAGGCCGCCGGGGACCCAGCAAGGGGCGGCGCCGCGGGACCGGGCCGATCCTGGCAACGGACGCGAGCCGTGCGAACGCTCTCCGGTCCGGGTGGAAAGCGCGGCGTGCGCGGCAGTTGCCGCGTAGCCCGAGTCCGCCTGTTGCCTACGCCCCGCAAGGGGTAAATACAAGGCCGAAAGGGGCGAAAACCTGGTCGGGCGGACGGTGTGGAAGGCCGAGAGATCGGTTGGTACACATTTTTCTAACCAGGGGGCTTAGCATGGGGGCGCAAACCCGGCGTTGGCTTTCCGACGAGCGGCTCCAGGAGCGGTTGTTTGAAGCGAAGCTCGTCGATGGGCCGGCGGTGTTCGTTCTGCCCCGGCCCGGCTATCGGAAGAGCTACGCGACCTTCGCGACGCGTTACGGCTCCATCGACAACTGCTTTCAACTCGCGGGTCGGCCGTCCCCCACCCGCGTCCCGGACGGGATCGCCCACTTCCTGGAGCACCAGATGTTCGCCCAGGAGGACGGGGACGCCTTCGACCGCTTTGCCGCGCTGGGTGCGTCCGCCAATGCCTACACCTCATACACCAGCACGACGTATTTGTTTGCGACGACCGAGCCGTTCGACCCTGCGTTTGCCCATCTGCTCGAGTTCGTGCAGCGACCGCACTTCACGGATGCCGGCACCCACAAGGAGCGCGGCATCATCCAACAGGAGATCCGCATGTATGCCGACAACCCCGACTGGCGCCTGCGGCAGCTGTTGCATGAGGGCCTCTACCAGCGGCACCCGTTCGCGATCGACATCGCGGGTACGGTGCAATCGGTGGAGGAGATCACCACGCCGCTCCTGCGGCAATGCTACGACACGTTCTACCACCCGGCGAACATGGTGGTCTGCGTCGTCGGGGATGTCGATGCCGACCATGTGGTGGAGATGGTCGAGCGCTCCCTGGCGGCGCATCCCCGGGGGCCGTGGACCGCGCCCCGGCGGTGGCTTCCCGACGAGCCGGCGGGGGTGCGGCGCCCGCGTTCGGTGGAGCGCATGGCGGTCGCGCGCCCCATGCTTGCGGTCGGTTTCAAAGAACTCCCCGGGCGCCTGCGGGGTCGGGCGCAGTTGGAGCGCGATACCTGGACCGAGGTCGGCCTGGACGCGGTTTTCGGGCGCAGCAGCCCGCGGTTTGCCTCCTGGTATGAGGACGGGCTGGTGGACCACACCTTTGGCGTCGGCTATTACGGGGAGGAAACGTTCGGCCTGGCCCAGCTGGGTGGCGAGACCGACGATCCGCAACGCCTGGAGGCGGAGATTCGCGAGACGGCCGAACGGGTCCGTCGCGACGGGGTGCCGGCGGACGATTGCGAGCGTCTGCGCCGCAGCCGCCTGGGCGAGTTCGTGCGGGAATTCAACTCCCCCGAATCCCTGGGGCACGCGCTGGCGGCCCTCTATTTCAACGGTGTGGATGTGTTTGCCTATCGGCAGGTTCTGGAGGAACTGACGGCGGATGCGGTTTCCGCCCGACTGACGGCCCACCTGGATCCGGAGCGCTGCTCGGTGGCCCTGGTTCTGCCGGCGGAGGCATGAGCCGCCGGCCAGCGGCATAGCGCTGGCCGGGGTGAGCGTGCGTGCGTGGCGCTCGGCGGACGATGGTGCAGACGTCACTGCTGCTGGCCGTCGCGCCATCGTTGGCCCTGGCGGGGTGCGGGCGGCAGGCACGCGGACGGCTGGTTTGGCAGCGGACCCTGCCCTGGAATACGGGCGTCACCCGCGGCCTCCTTCCGGGCGGTCGTCCGGTCGGGCCGGTGGCGGCCGCGGTCGGCGCGCATACCATCGCGCTGGCAGATACCTTCGCCCAGCGGGTGCTCCTGTGGCGGCGCGATGGACGAAGGTGGCGGGGGTCGACCGCGGTTGCGGTGGCCGCGCAGACGGGCGTGGTGGATCTCGCACTGGTGGCGGGCCGCGGTCCGACGCGCGGCTATGCGGTCGACGGTGACGGGGCGCTCTGGCGCTTGCCGGCCGCCGGGGCGGCGACCGTCTGGACGCGGCTGCGGCCGCTGGCGGGATCGCTGCAGGTGATCAGCGGCTTGGCCGTCGCCGCCGGCGGCGTTCCGGTCGTGGATGTCACCTTCGTCACCCGCCACGAGACTTCGCGGCGCATCCTCAACCTGGCGCGGCCGGTGGCCCAAGTGGTCGGCGCGGCGACGATCGCCCGTGCCGTCCGGGATGGGTCCCCCTCCGTCCCCTGGCTGCTGACCCCGCCCGGGGTGCGGCGGGCCATGGTGGGGGGAGCCCGCGGCATCTGGGTCTTGGGACGGGGCCCGGGTGGTGCGGGCGCGGTGTTGGCCGAGTTGAGCCTCCAGGGCAAGGTCGTGGCCCGTCGGCCCTTTCCCGCCCTCCCCGGTCCGATCGATCTGCTGGGGGTCGATGCGCGGTCCGCATACGCCCTGACCGCGGCCGGCACTGCCCGCGCCCGGGTGGTTGCCCTGGATCGCCAGGGCCGGGTGGCCAGCGGCTGGTATCTCCCCCACACCCACACCCCCCCGGACGCCAATGTGCCGGAACTGCCGCATCCGGTGGCCCTTGGGGCGTCCGGGGAGTTGCTCGTCCTGGTCGCGGAGGCCGCAGGGCTGCACCTGCGGCTCTTTTCAGCCCTTCCCTGAATCGGCGCGCGGGTTGATCGAACGGCGGCGCCTCCGCGCTATACTCAGCGCGGAGGGATGGCCTTGGCCGTGTTGGCCGTCGACGGCATCGAGGTGGTGGCCCGCCACGGGGTGCTGCCCGAAGAGCGGCTGGTGCCTCAGCGGTTCCTGCTGGACCTGCGCCTGCACGTGGATGCCGCGGCGGCGGCCGAAAGCGATCGACTGGAGGACACGGTCGACTATGGCCGTGCTGCGGCCGTCGCCGCCGACGTCCTCTCGGGTCCGTCGCGCCAGTTGCTGGAGGCCCTGGCCGCCGCGATCGGCAAGCGGTTGCTGGCCGACTTTCCGGCCCTGCGCCGGGGGACGGTGACCCTGCACAAACCGGACGCCCGCATGCCGGTGACCTGCCGCGATGTTTCGGTGCGGTACCATTTCGGGCGAAACCGCTGAGGGGACGGGGGCGGTTGGCGTGCGCGTCTATCTTGGCCTCGGCGGCAACATGGGCGATCGGGCCGCCGCCCTGGCGGAGGCCCGGACGCGGTTGGGGGCGGCGGGCTTGGAAGCCGTGGCCACCTCGCGCCTTTATGAAACCGAGCCGCAGGGGCGGCGGGATCAGGCATGGTTTCTCAACCAGGTGGTGGCGGTGGATACCGAGCGCGATGCCTTCGCGGTGCTTCAGACCCTGATGGACATCGAGCAGGCGATGGGGCGGCGGCGTCTGGTTCACTGGGGGCCCCGAGTCATCGATCTGGATCTCTTGCTCTATGGAATCAGGCGCATCCACGATGGTCGTTTGGACGTACCGCACCCGCGACTGCACGAACGAGCGTTTGCGCTGGTCCCCTTGGCGGAGATCGCCCCCGACGCGGAGATCCCCGGGCAGGGGTATGCCGCAGAACTCGCGCACCTGCGCCGGATGGAGCCGGGCCAGGCGGTGCGCCCCTGGCCCGCCGTATCCACGTCGGCGCATGCCTCGTCGGCGCCGACCCGGGCGCGGTTACTGCAGCGGTTGCGAACCGGAGGCGGTCAGGCCCAGAGCGGCGTCGCCCTCGCGCGGGAGATGGGCGTGTCGCGGGCGGCCATCTGGAAGCACGTGCGGCGCCTGCGTTCCGAAGGGTATGACATACCGGGTACGAGCGGCTCAGGTTATGTGTTGCGCGCGGAAGCCGGCACGCTGGACCCCCTGACGTCTGCCGACCTCACCGACGCCCGGCGCACCCGGGTGGGGCGGGTGCTGCACGTGCTGCGCCAGGTGGATTCCACCAACGTGCTCGCGCGTCAGTTGGGTCTGGCGGGCAGTGCGGATGGAACGGCCGTGGTCGCCGAGGAACAGACGGCCGGCCGCGGGCGCAACGGGCGCGGCTTTCTGTCCCCGCAGGGGGGGGTCTACCTCTCCGTCGTTTTGCGCCCGCGATTGCCGCCGGCCCAGGCGAGCCGGCTGACCCTGCTCGGGGCATTGGCGGTCTGCGAGGCGATCGAAGGCTGGGGCGGCCTGCAGCCGACGATCAAATGGCCCAACGACATCCTCCTGCCGGGCGGCAAAGTGTGCGGCATTCTGCTGGAGTTGGTGGCGCGCGAGGACTGCGTCGACTTCATCGTGCTGGGGGCTGGCGTGAACGTCCAGTCCTGCCCCGCCGGTGTGGAGGCGGCCTCCCTCCACGCCGCAGGGGTGGATGTGGGACGGGCCGCCGTCGCCAATGCGATTTTGAACCGATTGGACGCCAACTACGTCGCACTGAATGCCGGGCGATGGTCCGATTTGCTATCGGCTTGGCGGCGGCGCTGCAGTACCCTCGGGCAGGCTGTCGAAGTGGCAGGTATCGGGGGCGACAAGCTCCAGGGTATCGCGGTCGACGTCACCCTCGAAGGCGCCCTGCTGGTGGATGTCGGAGATGCCGTGCGCACCGTCTTCGCGGGAGACGTGCGCCATCTGCGGCCGTCGGCCGGCCGTGCGGCGACGGAGCCGCCGCCGCGCGACGGATGCGACGGATCCGTCGCGTCGTCACAGACCGGCGGGCGTGGAGCGCTGGGCCATGCGCCGTGATGGAGGGGGGAAGGTCCCGCCCACAGGGTTGGGACGCCATGTGCTATTGACGGTGGATGCGGGGAATACGCATTCGGTTCTCGCCCTGTTTCGCGGGCCACAGGTCCTCCACACGTGGCGGCTGCGTACCGAACGTGCGGCCACCCCGGACGAACTCGCGATGGGGCTGTGCGACCTGCTGGCCTACCGCGGGCTTTCCCTGGGCGCCGTCGAAGGGCTGGCCATCGCCTCGGTCGTGCCGCCCCTGGGGAGCGTCTGGGCGGAGATCGCGCGAACGTATCTTCATTGTCCCAGCCTGATCGTCGACGCCGAGACGTGCGCGGGATTGGAGCTGGATGTGGAGCGGCCGCAGGAGGTGGGCGCGGACCGTATCGCGGACGGGGTGGCGGTTTGGCGTCTCTATGGGGCGCCGGCCGTGGTGGTGGACTGCGGCACCGCGACCAAGGTGGACGCGGTTGGCGCCGGAGGGCGTTACCTTGGCGGGGTGATCGCCCCCGGCATCGGCACGGCATCCGAGGCGTTGTTCCGTTCCGCAGCCCTCCTGGCCCGGGTGGATCTGGTCGCGCCGCCCCGCGTGCTCGGGCGCACGACGGCGGCACAGCTCCAGGCGGGTATCGTCTACGGCAGTGCCGCGATGGTTGACGGCCTGGTCGACCGCGTTCGCGCGGAGATGGGCGGCGCGGCGCGGGTGGTGGCAACGGGGGGGTTTGCGCCCCACGTGGCCCCCGTCTCGCGCACGATTACCGAAGTGGCCCCGCAGCTGACCATGCACGGACTGCGGCTGATTTACGAGGCGCGGCAGGCCGGCGGGGGCGAGGGGTGAGTGGCATGATCCGGGTGCAGGTGCTGACCATAGGGCGTGTGCAGGGCAGCGACGATTACCTGCTGGTGTTGCGTGAGGTGGACGGTGAACGTCTGCTTCCCATTACCATTGGAGAGTTCGAGGCGCGGGCGATCGAGCGGGCCGCCCGCGGCGTCGTTCCCGCCCGTCCAGGCACCCATGACCTGCTGGCCGCCGTGGTGCAGCGGCTGGGCGGGGTGCTGGAGCGCGCCATCATCCACGACCTGCGCGACGAGACGTTCTTTTGTCAGCTTGAGTTGCAGGGAGGGCGCGGCCTGCTGGAGGGTGACTGCCGCACCAGCGACGCGGTCGCCCTTGCCCTGCGCAGCGACAGCCCGGTGTATGCGACCGAGGACGTGTTGCATAAGGCCGCCGTACTTCCGCGCCAGCAAGTGGAGGAGCCTGCCCCGGAGGATGCCGATGAGGACGGATCGACGGAATCGGAGTGAGCGGTGTTCTGCGAGGGGTGGCCCGCGTACAGTGCCCCAGACTGCAGGACGCGCCCTGCGTCCGCCTGGAGGGGGCGCCGTTGACACCCGATGAGGGGCCCGCCTACAATAGGTCGCCGCGCGGCAAGGTACGGCTGCGTGCGGCGACCCCGCCCAAGAAGGCGACCGCGTCGCCGGCCCGGGACCGTTTGGCCGGGCAGGGCGGCGGTGTCGCGAAAGACGTCGCCAAAGCCCGCAAGGCGCGGCCCCGGACGACGCTGAGGGAAGGTGCGTCCCCGGTTATGGCGGAACGAGAGCGCGAGGTGCTCCTGACGGCCGAGGGCCTGCAGCGCCTCGAACAGGAGCTTGAGGATCTCAAGTCCTCCAAACGCCGCGAGGTGGCTGAGCGCATCAAGGTGGCTCGCGAATTCGGTGACCTCTCGGAGAATTCCGAATACGAGGCGGCCAAGAACGAGCAGGCGTTTGTTGAGGGTCGCATCCAGGCTTTGGAAAACGTGCTCCGCAGCGCGCGCATTGTTCAGGATAGTGAGATCGACCCGCACCGGGTCAACATCGGGACCACCGTGACGCTGCGCGACCTGGAGACCTCGGAGCTCGTCGTCTACACCATCGTCGGCTCCAGCGAGGCGGATCCCCTCAACGACCGCATATCCTATGAGTGTCCCGTGGGACAGGCCGTTTTCGGCCAGGCCACGGGTAACCGGGTCGAGGTGCGCTCACCCGGGGGCGTCATCAAGTATGAGATCGTCGCCCTGAAACGCTAACCCCGCAGGGAGGGCGTTTCGGCGCGAATGGCCGGAGGCTCAGGGGCCTCCGGCCGTTTTGCTTGGTTGCACCATCCGGCGATGCCGGGCGGTTGAAGGGGGCGGTCCGGATGGGGGAGTCGGAACAACCCGGGGCCGGCGACGCGCGCGGCGAACACGGCGAGTTCGACGTGCGCCGCGCCAAGGTGGCCCGGTGGCGGGCCCGCGGCGTTGAACCCTATGGTGGCCGCTATGAGCGGACCCACACCACGGCGGACCTTCTGGCCCACTTTGACGATCTCGAAGGCCAGACGGTGACGGTGGCCGGCCGACTGATGTCGCTGCGGCGCCAGGGGCGGGTGGCGTTTGCCGACCTGCAGGACGGCGCCGGTCGGGTGCAGTTGTTTGCGCGTGTGGACGTGCTCGGGCCTGAGCCGTTTGCCGATTTTCTGGATTTGGATCCCGGTGATGTGCTGGGGGCGCGGGGTTCGGTGATGCGCACCCGCGCCGGCGAAGTGAGCGTGCTCGTGCAGGAAGCCGTTTTGCTCACCAAGGCCTTGCGACCGCTGCCCGACAAGTGGCATGGCGTGCGTGACACGGAAGTCCGCTACCGTCAGCGTTACCTGGACCTGCTCGTCAACCCGCAGGTGCGCGATGGGTTCGTGCGCCGCAGTGCCGTGGTGGCGAGCCTCCGCCGCACCCTGGACGCCCGCGGCTACCTGGAGGTCGAGACGCCGGTGCTGCACTCCATCGCGTCGGGGGCGGCGGCCCGCCCGTTTCACACGCACCACCACGCCCTGGATATGGAGCTTCATCTGCGGATCGCGCTGGAGCTGCACCTCAAGCGGCTGATCGTGGGCGGTCTGGAGCGCGTCTACGAGATCGGCCGCGTCTTTCGCAACGAGGGCGTATCGACCCGCCACAACCCGGAGTTCACGATGCTTGAGTGCTACCAGGCCTTTGCGGATTACGAGGACATCATGCTGCTGACCGAAGAGCTCGTGTCCAGTGCCGCCGTCGCCGCCACGGGCGATACCCGGGTGCGGCGCGACGGCCAGACCATTGAGTTCCGACCCCCGTGGCGGCGGCTGTCCATGGTCGATGCCCTGAAGGCGCAGGGGATCGACGTGCTGGCTGCGGCCAACGACGAGGAGGCCCGTGCCCTGGCCCGCGCCGCCCGGGTGGAGGTGGGCGCCGGCGCGACCTGGTCGCAGGTGGTGGACCACCTCGTGGAGGAACGCGTCATGGCCGAGCTGGTCCAACCCACGTTCCTGACCGATCATCCCTTGGCCCTGTCGCCGCTGGCGCGGGCGCGGCAGGACGACCCGCGCATCGCCTGTCGTTTTGAGGCCGTGGTGGTGGGCATGGAACTGGCCAACGCCTTCAGTGAGCTGGCCGACCCCCAGGAGCAGCGCCGCCGGTTCGCGCAGCAGGCGGTGGAGCGCGCCCACGGCAACGCCGAGGCGATCGAGGCCGATGAGGACTTCCTGCGGGCCCTCGAGCACGGGATGCCGCCGACCGGCGGTCTGGGGATCGGCGTGGATCGGCTCGTGATGCTGCTGACCGGCGCGCGCAGCATCCGGGATGTGCTGTTGTTTCCGCATCTGCGCCCGGAGGGGCGGGATGGGAAAGAGGGCGAGGGAGGGCTTGACGAAGGGGGCGGGGATGAGTAGAGTAACACCTCGCCGGGCCGCGAGGGCGCGGGCGGGCAAGGACCTTGGCAACCGAATAGTGCGTGGGGGAAGCGGAGAGCGACTCCGCATAAGAGGAAACGGAAGGCCGGAATGCGTCTGCGA
>DAHWHT010000042.1 GCA_027335515.1 Clostridia bacterium | reverse complement strand
GCCGGCCGCCACTGCGGTGGCAGCGGCAGGGACCGTGCCCGTGCGGCCGGCGCCTGGGGCGGGGTCGCCGCCAGCACGCGTCCAAAGCGGTACTCGTCAAACCAGATGCGCCGATGCGTCTCCAACAGGTTGAAGGCAAGGGTCAGATTGCCCGCGTGGCGCGCCAGGGTGGCGTTGTCCCACGCCTGGGCGCTGCCCAGCCACCAGAGGCGGCCCCGTCCCCTGGCCAGGGCCAGCGCGACCGGCAGGGTGCTCACGGTGTACAGGGGGGCGGCGCCGGTCACGCCCGGCGCGGGCAGCAGGGCGGCCGTCCCGGGCAGGCGCAGGCGCGGCGTCCCGCGCAGCGGCGGCAGGGCGGCGGTCGCCTGTCCTGTATGGGCCCAGACCGGCGGGGCCAGCGCCACGACGTGGAAGGCGCGCTGCAGGGTGGGGGCTGTGCCCAGCAGCACCAGCGTGTGGCCGGCGGCCGTCCATCGCGCCAGGCGGGCGGCGCTGGACATCGGGGGCGCCGTGGGACCCACCGCCGCCACCAGGACGCCGGACGACGGCAGGCCCGCGTGCGTCCAGCGCCGCGCCGCCAGTCCCTCGCGGCGCAGCAGCGTATACAGGGCCGCCATGCCCCCGGGTCCGGTCGCGTAGGTGCTTGGAGCCGTCGACCGGCGCGGCTGCAGGCTGACGGCCGCGAGCAGCGCCAGCGCGAGGGCGAGCGCGGCGATCAGCCAGCGGCCTCGCGCCGCGGGCGCACCCGTCGCCATTGGTCCACCTCCCGCAGCCAGAAGGCGACCTCGGCGTCGGAAGGCGGGGACGCGTCCGCCGGGCCAAAACAGATGCGGTCGTGGAAGCGGGCGAAGGCGTCGAAGCCCGGCCAGGCTTTGGTCAGCGGCGCGCTGGCGAGCAGTCGGGCCGCCGTCCAGCCGGGGCGGATATCCGTGCCCTGCCGACCGGCGGCGTCCAGCAACTGGCGGTAGGCGGCGCGCACCGCGCCGACGCGGTCGCCCTGGGCGAGCAGGGCGTCGGGCGGCGGCCCGGGCGGGACGGCGGGGGAGGGGGGCGGCGCCCTGCGGGCGCGCGGTTCGAACCCCCGGCGCACCAGTACCGCGATGCCCCAGCCGGCAAGGGCGAGGGCCGCCGCGCCCGCCAGCGCCAGCGCGGGTCCGCCCACGCCAGAGGCTTGGCGCAGCAGGACCCGGACGGCCGCCGCCAGCCGCGCCAGCAACGCCCGCCCCGCGGCGACGAGGGTGCGTTCCACGCGCGCGATCGGCCCCGGTCGCAGGCGCGCGTAGGCCGGTTCGCGCAACAGGCTCTGCAGGGCGGCCCGCAGGCGCGGGCCCGGCGCCCCCGGGCCGGGCGTGGCGGGTGCGTGGGCGATGCGCCGGAGCACGGCCCGCGACATGGCGCCCTGGGGGGAGGCTGGCGGTTGCAGCAGGCCGCCCAAAAGCGGCTGCGGCTGCACGGGTGAGACCAATCCGTCCGGCCAGCGCACGGCCTGCGCGCGCAGCGCCGAGTTCTTCGACGGGGTGTATGCGGCGCGTGCCGCGGCGGCACTGGCCCGCTGCGCGGCGGCGCGGTAGGCCGACCAGGACGCGGGCGCACCGGACGCCGACGCCTGCGGGGCGCAAAGCAGTGCCGTGGCCAGCAGTGCCGCCGCCAGGGAAGCGCCTGCGCCCGCCTTCACGACACGGCCGCGGGCCCCTGGCCGGCCAGGTCCAGCCCTTCCTTGCGGTTGCGCAGGTCAAAGTACAGGAGCGCACTGACCAGGAGGGCATAGGGGGTGACCGCGGCCTGGGTCGCGGCCGACCAGGCGAGGTGGAAGAACATCCCGGCCGGTCCGGGCATCGCCATCAGCGGCGCGCCCAAGACCAAAAGCAGCAGCGAGGCGACGGTGCCCACGAGCGCGGCAAGAAACACGGTGCCGAAGGCGTGCCAGAAATAGCCCCGCACCAGGGCGCGGCTGCGACCCAGGGCGGCGGTGGCGCGCCGGCCTTCAAGGACGCAGACCACGCTGGCAACGGACCACCAGCCCGCCGCCAGCACGCTGACGATGAACATGGTGAACGCACCGAGGCCCAGGACGATGGAGGTCAGCAGCACCGTGACGAAGTATGGCCATAGGCGGGTCAGGGCCGGGGCGACGGCCTGCTCCGGCGGCATGGGTCCGCCCGGGTCGCCCAGGGCGCGGCCGGCCTGGACCAGCACCGCAGCGGAGCCCAAAAGCTGCAGCGCCGCGGCGAGGATCATGGCACCGGGGGATGGTATCAGCGTGGATTTGCCGGAGAGGGCCGCCAGGAACGGCGGCAGGTTGATGCCCGCAGGCAGCGGGCCGCTCCACACCGCCGCCACCAGGTTCGCCGCCAGGCCGCAGACGAACGGTACGGCAAAAAAGGGCCAGAAACGCGAGAGATACAATCGGATTCCGCCGTCGAGCAGCTCCGCCACGCCCTTGGGTCCCACGCCGCCGCCCTGCACGCGCGCCCACCCCCACCGCCGCCTGCCTGGATCTCGGTCCGGGCCCCGCGCAACCACGCGAAGCGGGTCCGGGTTGCGCGGTCGCCTGCGGCCTGGGACGGCCGCCGTGAACGTTACATCCCGATATTGGGTTCGCCGTGCGACCGGTTTCGACCTGCAGCGCCCGAGACGGCCGGGTTCCGGCGGCAGGAGAACGGGCGTTCCAGGCGAACCCTCGGAGTGGGTCCGCAGCCTTGGCAGGGCGCGCCGGAGGGACGGTGGAGGCGGCAGCCGCCGCGCGGTATGAACCTCGAACAGGTGGTCGACCAGGTCCTGCGCGGCGGGGTCGGCTCCGCGGAACTGACCCATCACTATGTGCCCGCCCGTGCGGCGCGGACCCGTCCACTGCCGCCGGACCTCGACGACCGGCTGCGGGAGGCGCTTGCGGCACGCGGCGTACGGGAACTGTATGTGCATCAGGCCGCGGCCCTGGAGGCCGCCCGTGCCGGGCGCGACGTGGTGGTGGTGACGCCGACCGCGTCCGGCAAGACCCTTTGCTACAACCTGCCGGTGCTGGACCGCCTGCTGCGGGAACCGGAAGCGCGCGCCCTGTATCTGTTTCCGACCAAGGCCCTGGCCCAGGACCAGCGGGCGGAGCTTTGCGCCCTGCTCGAAGCCATGGGGAATCCCGGGACCTGCGCCACCTACGACGGCGACACCCCGGGTGCCGTGCGCGCCAAGGTTCGTCAGGCCGGCCATCTGGTGCTGACCAATCCGGATATGCTGCACGCCGCGATCCTGCCGCACCACGCGCGCTGGGTGCGGTTGTTCGAGAACCTGCGCTTCGTGGTGGTCGACGAGCTGCATACCTACCGCGGCGTGTTCGGCAGCCACCTGGCCAACGTGCTGCGGCGCCTGCAGCGCATCGCCGCCTTCTACGGCAGCCGGCCGGTGTTCGTGACGACCAGCGCCACGATCCGCAACCCCGGCGAACTGGCGGCCGGACTGGTCGGCCGGCCGCTGAGCGTCGTCGACGACAATGGCGCGCCGGCCGGGCCGCGCCACCTGTTCTTTTACAATCCGCCGATCGTGGACCGCGCCCTGGGCGTCCGCCAGAGCGGTCTTTCCGCGTCGGTCTCCTGGGCCCGGCGGCTGCTCGCCAACGACGTACCGACGATCGTCTTCAGCCGCAGCCGGCTTCAGGTGGAACTCATCCTCACCTATCTGCGCCGCGGCCTCGACGCCGGCCGGGCCGCGCGGGTGCGGGCCTACCGGGGCGGCTACCTGCCGCGCGCCCGGCGCGAGGTGGAGCGGGGCCTGCGCGGCGGCGAGGTGCTGGGGGTGGTCAGCACCAACGCCCTCGAACTCGGGATCGACATCGGCGGCCTGGATGCCGCGGTGCTCAACGGCTATCCCGGCAGCATCGCCAGCACCTGGCAGCAGGCGGGCCGCGCCGGGAGGCGGCAGTCGGCGTCGCTGACGGTGTTTGTCGCGGGCAACGGCCCCCTGGATCAATACCTGGTGGCCCACCCGCAGTTCCTGTTGGGCCAACCGCCGGAGTCCGGGTTCATCCACCCCGAGAATCTGTATATCCGGATGGACCACCTCAAGTGCGCCGCCTTCGAGCTTCCCTTCGCCGCAGACGAGGCGTTCGGCGAGGGGCCGACCGCGGAAATGTTGGCCTTCCTCGCCGAAGAACGCATCCTGCGCCAGGCGGGCGGCGTCTACCACTGGATGGCCGAGCGGTTCCCCGCCAACGACGTCAGCCTGCGCGGCGACGATGGCAACGTCGTGATCGTCGATCACGGCCGGGCCGAGCGTCCACGGGTGGTCGGCGAGGTGGACGCCTGGGGTGCGATGCTGACGGTGTATGAGGAGGCGATCTACCTCCACGAGGGAGCGCAATACCAGGTGGAGCGCTTCGATGTGGCCGAGGGCAAGGCGTACGTGCGCGAAGTGTCGGTCGACTACTTCACCGCCGCCGAGCTCGCGGTGCACCTCCAGGTGCTCGCCGTGCATGCCGGGGCGCCCGGGGCCGAGGCCGCCGCCGCGCGGGATCCGCAGCGCCAGGCCGTCGCGGGTACGGCGGAACCCGAACCCGCCCCCGATGACGCCGATGCGGCCGATCGGGACCTGTCCGAACCGGCCGTGCCCGCCCCGCCGGCCTGGGGTGGGCCGCGCCCGGCCTGGGGGGATGTGCTCGTGAGCGCCCGCGCCACCATCTACAAGAAGGTGCGCCTGGAGACGCACGAAAACCTGGGTTGGGGACGGATCCAGTTGCCCGAGCGCCAGTTGCACACCACCGCCTACTGGATCACCTTCCCGCCGCACACCGTCGGACACCTGGGACGCGAGGCGATGGCCGGCGGCCTGGCCGGGCTGGCGCGGGCCCTGACCGGGCTCGCGCCCCTCTACCTGCTGTGCGACCCGGCGGACCTGCACGCCGTGCCGCAGGTGCGGGCGCCCTTCACGCAGCTGCCGACCATCTTCCTCTGGGAGGTGCACCCCGGCGGGGTCGGGCTGGCCGACAAGGCCTATGCGGCCCATGCCGAGCTGCTGCGGGCGCTGGCCCAGCGCCTGGACGGCTGCCCCTGCAGCGACGGCTGCCCCGCCTGCGTCGGTCCACCCGACCCCGGGGCGACCGCGAACCCCAAGCGGGCGGCCCGTGTGCTGCTGGGTCTTGAGGAAGGTGCGGTCCGGTGAGCGGTTCGGCCGACGCCGATCTGTTCGCGCGTTTCCAAGCCTTTCGCCAGCGCGTGGCGGCGCGCGTCCCTGCGCCGGCGCCGGCCGTCGCGCTGCGCTGGGAGCGCCGCCGCACCCCGCGGGGTGAAGTGCCGGTTCGCGACGGGTGGCGGCCGCTCTCCGGGGTCGCGGCGCTTGAGACCCAGTGGCCGCACCGCCTGGCCGCCAGCGGGCTTGGACCACCATCCGGCTGGCGCTGGTGCGACCTGGAGACGACGGGCCTCGGCGGGGGCGGTGGGATCCGCGCCTTCCTCGTTGGGATCGGGTGGCTGCGGGACGGCGGCCTGGCGGTGCGCCAGTATTTGCTGGAGGATCTGGACCGCGAGCCGGCCCTGCTTTGCGCCGTGGCCGCCGACCTGGCGGAGGCCACGGCCGTCGTCACGTTCAACGGCAAGAGCTTTGACTGGCCGCTGCTGCGGGACCGCTGTGTCCTGAGCGGGGTCCGCCTGGCGCAGCCCGCCCACTGGGATGTCCTCCACGCCGCCCGCCGGCTCTGGGGGCCGTCGCTTTCGGGTGGCTGCCAGCTCAGCCGGCTGCAGGAGGTGGTCCTGCGGGAGCCGCGGGGGCCCGATTTGGACGGGGCGGAGATCCCGGGACGGTACCGCCGCTACCTGGAGGGGGACATCGGCGGGTTGGACGAGGTGGTCGAGCACAATCTTGAGGACCTGCGGGCGACGGCCGCCGTCGCCGCGTGCCTGTGCGGCCAACTGGCGGCCGGCGGCGGCGAGGCGTCCGATCCGCAGGCCCTCTGGGGACTCGCACGCACCTACGAACGCGCCGGTGCCGTGCCCGAGGCCGTTGCCGCCTACATCGCCGCCCGTCGCCTGGGGGTGCGGCCCGGTGCCCAGGCGGCGGCGCGGCTGCTCAAGCGGCAGGGCCGGCACGCCGACGCGGCGGGGATCTGGGAGGTGGAGCGCCGCGGCCGTGTGCCCTCGCTGGAGGCGGCCGTTGAACTGGCGAAGTATTTGGAGCACCGTCGACGCGATCCGGCCGCCGCCCTCGCCGTGGTGCGGGAGGCGCTGCCGCTGGCGGTGCGGTTGGGCGCGGCCCGACGGCAGGAACTCGAACACCGCCTCGCGCGGCTGGCGCGCAAGCTTGGCGAGGTGTAGGGCAAAGGCGCAGCCACGACCGCCCCGGTCCGACCGATGGGTCAGGCCCTGCTGCCGCCGGCGAGGCGCAGGCCCCCCCAGCCGATCAGGGCGGCCAGGATGAGGCTGGTGAGCAGGCTGGGATACTTCGCGGCCGGGTAGCCCACCAGCAGAATCAGTCCGTGGCCCCCGATCAGCGCACCCGCCAGCGCACCGACGGCGGCCGCCACCAAACCCCGCTGGCGTTGCCCGGGCCCCAACCAGACGGCCACCCCCGTCACCAGGCCGATGCCCACGAACGCGAGCCAGTGCAACATGCGCGATGCCCCCTTCGGCGGCGGGCGGGTGCCGCTGAGCGTCGAGTTCGGACCCGCATGGCATCTTCCCTGCGCGCCGGCCCCGCGGGTGCCGCGTTGCCTCCGTGCCCCGTGCCGCTTGCGGCAGGGGAGTTGGGGGATGGGCCGGAAGGATGCCGCGGGGGGTGTGCGTGACGGGTCCGTGTCGGTGGAACGGGGGGTGGAAGGCATCGGGGTGACGGCGGTCCACGACCTGCTGGCGATCCTTGCGGTCATGAACCCAGTCGCCAACGTCCCGGTGTTTGTTGCCCTGACCGGCGGGATGGGGGTGGCCGAGCGCCGCGCGGTGGCCGTGCGCGGGGTGACGGTCGCATGCGGGATCGTGCTGGTCTTTGCCCTGCTGGGCCACGTGATCTTCGCCCTTTTCGGCATCACGCTGGACGCCTTCCGCGTGGCGGGCGGGGCGCTACTGTTTGTGATCGCCTTTGGCCTGCTGCAGGGGCAGGGCTCACACGTGCACCACCCGCGGGCCGACGAGCAGGCCGAGGATGCGGTTGCGGGCGACGTCGCGGTGACGCCGCTCGGCACGCCCGTGCTCGCGGGACCCGGCACGCTCGCGACCGTTCTGGCCCTGGGCGGCGAACCTCCCGTCTGGATGCACACGGCGCTGGTCGTGGCCGCGTTTGCGGTGGTCATCGCCATAACCGCCCTGTTGTTTCGGCACTCGGAATGGGTCACGTCCCATCTCGGCCAGGTGGAGATCAACGTCGTGACCCGCATGATGGGCCTGCTCCTCACGATCGTTGCGGTTCAGATGGCCGCGGCGGGGCTGGTCGGGCTGTTCCCGGGCCTGGCCTGACCAGGTGCCGCAGGGCCGCGGCGGGGCGGGGCCGCCAAGCGCGAAGTGAAGGTTGGAGGGAAACGCAAGGTGTGGAGCCGTTCGGTCATCGAGACGCTGCGCCGGATTGAAGCCGACGATGTGCGCCAGAAGGAAAGTGGGGAGGGCATCCCCTACTGGCGCATCTCCGCCGACTGCGGCCGACTGCTGTATATCGCCTGCCGCAGTGCCAACGCGCAGCGCGCGGTCGAGCTCGGTTCGTCTTCCGGCTACTCCGGGATCCATCTGGCGGCGGCGCTGGCCAGCACCGGGGGCAGGCTGTGGACCTGCGAACTCGAACCGCGCAAGCTCGCGCTTTCGCGCCGCAACTTCGAGGCGGCCGGGGTGGCCGACCGGATCACCCACGTCGAGGGCGATATTCTGGAGACCCTCCCCGCCCTGTTGGCCTCCCTGGACGGTCCGCTGGACTTTGCCTTCCTGGACGCCGTCAAGCCGGACTACGTCCGCTACCTTGGCCTGCTGCGGCCCCACCTCCACGTCGGCAGCCTGGTCGCCGCAGACAACGTGGGTCCGCACAACGCCGAGGTGCTGCGCAGCTATCTGGAGACCGTCGGGGCCGCTCCGTTTGTGACCAGCATCGTGCCGACGCGCAACGCGGAGGGAAGGCAGGATGCGCTGGCCCTCAGCCTGGTCACCGAGGGCTAGGCGGCTAGGCGGCGCACAGCCAGGCGCTGGCACTCGTCCCAGCGCCCCCGATGCGCTACCATGGGGGGCGTCCTGCGGCGCACCTGGGGGTGAGTGGCGCCGATGCAACGGAGTGTGGGGCCGGGGGCGCGCGCCGGCGACAGCCTGCGCCCTCGGGCTGCGGCCGATGGTGAGCGGGCTCGGATGTTGCGCTACGGACGTGCCTGGCGCCAGGCACTGCAGACGGGGCAGAGGCTCGTGCGCGACTTTGGCGCCGCCCGGGTGGTGGCCATTGGCACGCTGGTCCACCCGGACCGCTTTCACAGCGCCAGCCGCATCGAGCTCGTGGTCTTCGGCCTGCGGGCGGATGTGCTGCAGCGCGCCCGCAGTCTCGCGGCGGATGCGGCGCTGCCGGCACGCATCGTGGACGGGGACCGGCCCACGGCCGACATCCTGGCCCAGGTGAGCGGCGAGGGCGTTGAACTGGCGCGGCGCAACGGCCTTTACTGAGTTACACCTGACCTGCGTCGTCCTCGGGGCCAAAGACGGCCCGGGCGGCCGCCTGCTCCGCGGGCGTAAAGGCGCAGATCATCACCAGGGCGGGCAGCGGGGGCACGGCGGTCCGCAGGGCGTCGGCGATGCGGCGGCATGAGGCTTCCGGGGACAGACCAACGATGCCCCCGCCCAGCAGGGGAAGCGCGACCGACCGACAGGAATGCGCGACCGCGAGCGTCAGGGCGCGGTGCAGGCTCTGGCGAAGCTCGGCCTCGCTGGCGGGGCGGGCGTCGGCACCATACTGGATGGTTGGCACGTGCACCACCACTCGGGCGGCGAGGTTGCCCGCCGCGGTCGCCACGGCGCTGCCCAGCGGGCAGTGTCCGATGCGGCGGCTCTCCGCCGTCAGGCTCGGGCCGGCGGCGTGGGCGATGGCCCGAGCCACGCCGCCACCGTGGACCAGGTCTGTGTTTGCGGCATTGACCACCGCGTCCGCTGAAGAGGCCAGGACGCTTCCCGGAAACACCTGCACCCGCATGCCCATCCCTCCAGCCATCTCCGCCGGAGCCGGCGCGGCAGGCGGATCCGGCGGCGCGCTCGCGTCAGCCGCGCGGGTCCAGCGCATGCCGCAACCCATCGCCCACAAGAAAACAGCAGGCAAGCGTCAGACACAGGACCAGGCTGGGGAAGGCAAACTGCCAAGCGTGCGCCGGCAGGCCCGCCGCCCCCTGCGCCACCATGGTACCCCAAGAGGTGTCCGGGGGTTGCACACCGAGGCCGAGGTAGGAGAGATAGGCTTCGGCGAAAATGGCCTGTGGCAGCGAAAAGGAGAGCCAGGCGAGCACGGGTGCCCGCAGATTGGGCAGCAGGTGGCGGCGCAGCACGTGCAGGCCGGGCGCGCCGCTGGCCCGGGCCGCCAGGACAAAGGGCGCCCGGCGCAGCGCCAGCACCTGCCCCCGCACCAATCGGGCCATGCCGAGCCAGTTGACCAGGGCGATCGCCACGACGATGGTGGCCAGTCCGCGGCCGAGCAGCAGCAGCAGCACCATGGCCACGACCAAGTACGGCACGCTGTACAGCAGGTCGACACCGCGCATCAACAGTGCGTCGGCCCAACCGCCGCTCCAGGCGGCCAGCGCCCCCCACACCGCACCCACGACCAGGTCCAGCGCGACCGCGGCCAGGCCGATCAAGAGCGAGACGCGGCCGCCCAGACAGACCCGCAGCGCCAGGTTGCGTCCGAGGGCGTCGGTGCCAAACCAGTGACCCGGACCCGGCCCAAGATTCGCCCGCCGCAGGTGCATGACGCCGGCACTGGCCGGCAGCAGCGCCGGACCGAAGACGGCGACCAGCGCCACCGCGGCCAGGATGGCCAGGGCGGCGGCGGTGACGGGATTGGCGCGCAGGCGCCCCCATGCCTCCGTTGGCCGCGCGGCCCTCACGACCGCTGCAACTGGGCGGTGCGCACCCGGGGATCCAGCACGCCGGCCAGCAGGTCGGAAAGCAGATTGGCTCCCGCGAGCAGGGCCGCGTAGAAGACGGTCAGCCCCAGGACCACCGGATAGTCGCGGTCCAGGACGCTTTGCACGAACGCCCGGCCCAGGCCGGGAATGGCGAAGGTGTGTTCGACGACAAACGAACCCACCAGGAGTGCGGCCACCATCGGACCAAGCGCCGTGGCCACCGGCAGCAGGGCCGGCCCGAGCACGTGGCGGCGCAGCAGGGTCCAGCCCGCCACTCCCTTGGCGCGCGCGCCGCGGACGTAGTCCGACGTCAGCACCGCGCCGGCCTGGGCACGCACCAGTCGGGCCACCAACGCCAGGGGCGCGGCGCCCAGGGCGAGCGAGGGCAGCACGGCCTGCGCCGGCCGTCCCCACCCCGCCACGGGCAGCCAGGGCAGGCGCACCGCGAAAAACGCATCCAGCCCGGCGGCCAGCACGAAGTTGGGGACGGCCAACCCGGTTACGGAGACGGCCCACACGACCGCATCCCCGACGCGGCTGCGGCAAGCCGCCAGGCCCAGGAGCGACCCGAGCGGTACCGACCAGGCCAGCGTCAGCAGCCCGAGGGTCGCCGAGACGGGCCAGCCCTGTGCCAGGATGGCCGCGACCGTGCGGTGCGGGTTCACCAGGGACCAGCCCAAGCGGCCGCGCAGCAGGTTGTGCAGGTAGCGCACATACTGAAGCCGCAGCGGCAGGTTCAAGCCATAATGCGCGATCAGGTCGCTTCGCACCCCCGGTGCCAGGTGGGGGTTGCCAAAGGGGTTTCCCGGCAGCACGTGCAGCGCGACGAAGGTCGCCGTCGTGACGAGCCACACCCCGCCGACGGCCAGTGCCACGCGACCCGCGAGATACCGTGCCATCGCCGCCCCCCCACTCAACCCAGGTGGACATTCCGCAGGTAGAACTGGGGTCCGGTCAGCTGCATGGTCAGCCCGTGGACGTTCGGACGGGCGATCCAATTCTGCGCCGGCCAGTCCAGCGGCAGGATGGGCAGCGCCGCCAGCAGGCTTCGCTCTGCGGCGGCCAGGTCGGACCCGCGGGTCCGGCCGCTCGCGGTTTCGGCCCGTCGCAGGTCGGCGGCGTAGGCTGCGTCGGCCCAGCCGGTGGCGTTGAAGGACGACCCCGGGAGCCAGAGGTTCAAGAACGTCGTGGGGTCGTTGTAGTCGGCGCCCCAACCCGTCAGCGCCAACTGGAAGCGGCCGGCCGCGACATCGGCGAGTTCGGTTGCCGGATCGACCGTCTGCACCCGGACGGTGATCCCGAGGTTCTGCCGCCAGAAGGCCTGCAGCGCCGCGGCCGCCTGCCGGCCGTTGGCGAGATTGTAGGTGATCAGGGTCAGCGTCGGCAGCCCTTTCAGACCCAGGGCCTTGAGCCCGGCGGCCAACGCGGCCCGGGCCCGGCGCGGGTGGGCGTGGATGGTCAGCCTGTGTCCCACCAGCGGCCCAAAGGGCTTGCCGGGCAGGTAATCCACGGAGGGGGGCGTGTAGGCGTAGGCGGGTTGGGCGCCGCCGCCGACCACCGACTGCGCAAAGCCGCTGCGGTCCACGGCGAGGGACAGCGCCTGGCGAATGGAGGGGTTTTGCAGGGGGGTGCTTCGCACGTTGCACTCCACAAACGCGACGGCCGCGGCCGCCTGGGTATGAAAACCCGGTTGACCGCGGAACGGCTTGACCTGTTGTGCGGGGATGGTCGGAATGAGGGCGTCCAGGGCCCCCCGCCGGTAGAGGTTGGCCGTGGTGGCCGCGTCACTGACCATCACCCCGTCGACCGCGCGCAGGCGCACACGGCGTGCGGCCCAGTAGTGGGGGTTGCGCGCCAGGTTCAGTGCCACGCCCGGTTTCCAGCTGGACACGTAAAAGGGTCCGTCGGAGAGCAGGTGCGTCGGATCGGAGCCGTAGCCGCGCATCCCCCAGGCGCCCACCTTGGACATCTGCGCCGGGTCGTACACCGGCAGGGCGGTGAGCGCCAGCCAGTAGGGGGTGGGGTGGGCCAGTTGGACCACCAGGGTGCGCGTCCCGGTGGCCCGCACCCCGACCGCGGCCTCCAGGGCCGGGATGCGCGCCACCGCGGCGGCGTAGGCGTGCGGGTGCGTCGCGCGCGCCGGCAGGTGCAGAGCCAGCAGGGCGTCCGCCCCGCGCAGGTAGTGCAGCTGCGACGCGTAGCCCGCCGCGTTGCGGGGGTCAAGCGCCTGCAGCCAGGCCCAGCGGAACTCGGCCGCCGTCACGGGCCGGCCATCCCGCCAAACGGCCCGGCGCAGGTGAAAGGTGTAGGTGGTACCGCCGGGACCGACGCTCCAGCTCGCCGCGATGCCCGGACGCAGGCGGCCGCCCGAACCGATGCGTGTCAGGCCTTCCATCGTCTGGGCCAACACATTGAAGCTGATTGCGTCGCTCGCCGTAATGGGGTTGAGGTCCGGCGGGTTGGCGCCCCAGTTCAGACGAAGCACCTGGGCGGTGCTCTGGGTCCCGCCGACCGTCGCGTGGGTGGAGGTTCCGCCGCAGCCGGCGGCCGCCGCCAGCACTACGCTGAGGAGGGACGCGGTCAAAGGACGTCGATGCGTGTTGGTCAACCGGGTGCCTGGTCCATTGGATGCGCATCGGTGGCACGACCACGACGGCGGCCGCCTTCGCGCACGTCCGCCCGACCAGGCGCGTTCCCTTCCGGTCCAGTTTGCGCCCGGGGGCGCAGGACCAGGGCGGACCATCGCGGTTGCTGCCGGGCCGCACCCAACCGCCCGCGCCGCAACCGGTGCGATTCGACTCGATTCGCCATAAGGCGCACGGCCCCTCCGCAGCTTGTCCGCTCGGCGGGGTCATATCGGGGCGGAACGCGCCGCGCCGGGCCTCGACCGGACCAAGGCATCCACATTCGAAGGCGAGAACCGGCGCAGTCCACGGGATCTCCCGGTGTGCGCGGCCGGCGGACGGACCCGCTGGTTCGTCGGAGGCGTCCAAGCAAGGGGCGATCGGCCGCCGGGCTGCCGCAGCGCCCGCGCTTGTGCCAGACTGGGCGTGCAACCACGTTCTGCCTTTGGCTGGGCAGGCGGAGTCGCGGACAAGACGCGAAGGGGGTGGCCTTCGTGGGCGCGCACCACACACGGGATCCGCGTCGTCGAGCCCTGCTCGCGGCCGCCGCGGCGGTGGTACTGGTGGGTGGCGGTGCCGTGCTGTTGGAGGGGCGCCGGTGGGCGACCGCGCGCCTGGCCGCGGCCCCGACGCCCGTGCCGGCGAGCGGGGCCGACTGGCGTCAGCTGCAGGACCGCCTGGAGGGGCAGCTGGTGCGGCAGGGCGCGCCCGGCTACCGCTTGGCGCGCGAACTCTTCGATCCGCAGTTTGACGGTGTGCGGCCCAAGGCGGTGGCGCGGTGTGCCAGCAGCGCCGACGTCCAGCGCTGCATCGCGTTCGCGCGCGCCCACGGACTGCCCGTGGCGGTGCGCAGCGGCGGCCACAGCTACGCGGGGTATTCGACCACCACCGGCCTGGTCGTGGATGTGCGCGACATGCGGCGGGTGGCGCTCCCGCACGGGGCGGTCGACGCGACGGTGGGCGCCGGCACGCTGCAGGTGGATCTGTATGCGGGTTTGGCGCGGCACGGTCGTTGCGTCCCGGGTGCGTCATGCGCGACGGTGGGCATCGGCGGGCTCGCCCTCGGAGGCGGCATCGGGGTGCTGGCGCGGCGCTTGGGTCTCACCTGCGACAACGTCGTCGGACTGGAGGTCGTCACCGCCGACGGCAGTCTGCTCCGCTGCGACGCCGCCCACCACCCGGACCTGTATTGGGCGTGCCGCGGTGGCGGCGGCGGCAACTTCGGCGCGGTCACGTCCTTTGCTTTGCGCACCCACCCCGCACCGACGGTCATCGCCTTCGGCATGGACTGGGCGTGGGCCGCGGCGTCCCAGGTCGTCCCGGCCTGGATCGGCTGGGCGCCCCACGTCCCCGATGCGCTGTGGTCCAACTGCACGCTCATCGGCACGGCACCGGGCTCGCCGCCGCAGCTGCGGATCGCCGGCGTCTACACCGGCGCCGCCAGCGCCCTGGCACCGCTCTTGGACCGCCTCGTCCGCTTGGCGGGCGCGGTGCCGGCGACGCGGTCGGTCGCCGCCTATCCGTTCCTCAGCGGCATGCTGATGGAGGCCGGCTGCCAGGGCTGGACGACCGCGCAATGCCACCTGCCGACGCAGAATCCGCAGGGCAGGTTGGCGCGTGCCTCGTTCGCCGCCAAATCCGACTTTCTCGCCAAGCCCCTGGACGGCGCGGGGGTGTCCGCCCTGCTGCAGGGGATGGTCCTGCGGGGCAGCCACTTCCACCTCCCGGGGGGCGCGGTCCTCCTGGATGCCTGCGGCGGTGCGGTCAATCGGGTGGCGGCCGGAGCCACCGCCTACGTGCACCGCAACGACCTCTGTTCGCTGCAGTATTACGCCGCGTGGCCGACCGGCGCCTCGGCCGCGGTGCAGCGGGCGAACCGCGCCTGGCTTTCCGCCATCCACACCGCGATGCGCCCCTTCGTCAGCGGTTACGCCTATCAGAACTACATCGATCCGCAGTTGCGCAACTGGCTGCACGCCTACTATGGGGCGAACCTGCCGCGGCTGGTCCGCGTCAAGCGGCGCTACGATCCGGAGGACTTCTTCCACTTTGCCCAGAGCATCCCGACCCGGCTGCCCGCCGGTGCCTGAGGCGTCCTTGCCGATGGGCGCCCCGCCACGGTCCGCACGACGCCGGCCGCAGCGGCGCTTGCCGGCGCGCGTTGGGTGTTGGCCGTGATCGATGGCCGCGGGGCCCCGAACACGTTCGCGGAGCATGGCGGGGCGGTTTCAGCGCCGTGCGCGGAGCGGCATGCGGTAAGACGCCCTGCGGCAGTCCGGCGCGGTCCGCCTCGTCGTCCTGGGGCTGGAGGCGGGGTGTCCGATGGGATACAGAGGTTCGGCCGCGCCGCTGCCGAAAGGCAGGCCACCGCTTCGCCGCCGAGGTGAGGGTATGGGACCATCCCGCCCGCTTGCCGAGCGTCCGGCACCGCCCGTGCTGCCGCTGCTGCTGCACACCGTGTGGAACGACTGCCGCGGGTCGGCCGCTGGCTTTTTCGCCGTGCACTTGGTGACGGGGTTGCTTCCGGCGGTGCAGGTGGTGTTCACCGCCCGGCTCCTGACGGCGGTGCTGTTGGTGCGGCGCGCCGGTGTTTCCGGGTTTGGCCTGGCCGGGCCGTCTGCGGTGGGCCTGATCGCGGCGACGATCCTGCGCTCCGTGTTGGTTTTCGCCTCCGGCACCATCCAGCAGCGGCTCAGCCTGGATCTGCGGCAGACCTTGGACGGCCGCACCCTCGCGGTGGCGGCGCGGGCGCCGCTTGCCCTGCTGGATCGCAGCGACTGGTACGACCTCGTTGGGGCCGCGGGGGGTTCCGCCGGCACCGCGGCCGAGAAGGTTTTGGAGCAGGTGGCGTGGCTCGCGGAATGGGTGGTGGGCCTGGTCAGCGTCGGGCTGCTTCTGGCGGCGGCGGCCTGGTGGCTGCCGCTCGGCTTTGTGCGGGCATGGCGCCAACCGCCTGGTGGGAGGTGTGGCAGGGCGATCGCCAGCGGCGCCACACCCTGGACCAGGCCCAGGACCAGCGCCTCCTGGCATACCTCGGGAGTCTGCTGGCCGGAGACGCCGGTGAGGGTGAGGCCGCCGAACTGCGGCTGTATGGGTTGGGGGAGCACGTGCGTCGGCGCTGGCGCGCGCTGGGCGGGCGCATCGGCGCGGCGCGGGTCCGCTTTGGGGCGGTTCAGGCGGTGGGTGCCGCGCCGGCGCAGCTTGTTTCCGCGGCGCTCCTGCTTGGCGGTGTGCTGGTGCTGGGCCGCGCCCTGGCCCATGGCCGCATCCAGGCGGGCGACTTCGTGGCCCTCTTGGGCGCCCTGGCGACGTTCACCGCCGCTACGGCCGCCGCGGCCGCCTGTGTGCGCCGCATCCGGATTCGTTCGAACGAACTGGCCGATTTTGCCCGGCTCGCCGCGGCGGCGGACGGGGGCGCCGAGGCGTCGCTTCCCCCCGCCCACGCGCCGGCCGGCGGCGGCGCGCCCAAGCCGGCCGGCGGGATCTTTCCCCGCCCCCTGCGCGAGGGCATCCGTCTGGAGGGCGTCCAGTTCACCTATGCGGGGGCGGGCCATCCGGCCATCTGCGGCCTCGACCTGAACCTGCGGGCCGGGGAGTCCCTGGCGCTCGTGGGGCCCAACGGGTCGGGGAAGTCCACCCTGGTCAAGCTGCTGCTGGGCCTGTATGCGCCGGAGGCGGGTCGGATCCTGGCCGACGGCGTGGACCTGGCGCTGGTGGACCCCGATAGCCGCCGTGCCGCGCTGGCGCCGGTGTTCCAAGACCACCTGCACCTGCCGTTCACGGCGGCGGATGCGATCGGTTTCGGTTCCCTGGGCACGTTCCTGCGCGGCGACGCCGACCGCGTCCGCCTGCGGCGCGCCGCGCAGGCGGCGGGCGCGGCCACCTTCCTGGCGTCGCTGCCTTTGGGCTACGACACGCCGCTTGGCCGGTCGCTGGACGAACGCGGCGTCGAGCCCTCCGGGGGGCAGTGGCAGAGCCTGGCCATTGCGCGGGCACTGTATGCGGAGCCGGAGGTGTTGATCCTCGACGAGCCCGCCGCGGCGTTGGATCCCCAGGCGGAGGCGGATCTGTATGCCCAGTTCCGCGGGCTGGCCGGCGGCGAACGGACGACGCTCCTTGTGACCCATCGCCTCGGTGCCGCACGGCTCGCGGACCGCATCGCCGTGCTGGATGGGGGGCGCATCGTCGAGGAGGGCAGCCACGACGAACTGGTGGCCGCGGGCGGCCGCTATGCCCGCATGTGGAGCGCGCAGGCGGGTTGGTACCGATGAGCCGCCCCCCCGCGTCTTGCGCCAACCCCGCCGCGCAGGTCGGCGACGCCCCATCCGACCTGTGGCGGCCCAGGGCCGGCAGCGTGCGGCCCCTGCTGCGCGCCGCCTGGCTGATCGCCCGCTCCCGCCCGCTGCACACCGCCGGGTATCTGGCGCTGGCGATGTTGCCTGGCGCCCTCTTCGGCGTCCAGGTGGTCGTGCGGCGGGACCTCTTTGCATCCGGTCTGGCCCTGACCAGGGGCGCGCCTTGGGCCCCGTTCCTGCGCGTCGCCTGCGCGTACGCGGCGGTCGGCGTGGCCATCTGGGTGTTGACCAGCGCGCGCGACGTCTTCAAGGGGGCGATCGGCAACGGCATTCAGTCCGCTCTGACCGAGGCCTACCTCGCCCACGCGGCCCGGTTGCGCCTGGAGGTGCGGCTGCACCCCGGCTACCATGACCTGCACGGTCGCGTCCGCGCGCAGTCGGACCGCGAGGCCGGGGACAACGCCGTCGCGTCGCTCTCAACCCTCTTGCGCTACGCGCTGACCCTGGTCGGCATCGCCGCCGGCCTTTTCGCCCTGACCCCGGCCCTGGCCATCGCGGCGGTGGTTGCCACGCTGCCGTCCTTTTTCGAAGGTGTCCGCTTTTCGTGGTGGCGGCGCCAACTCGCGCTGGACCAGAGCCGCGGCGAAAACCGCCTGCGCCATCTGGAACGGCTGCTGACCACGCGTGCCGCCGCGCCGGAGGTCCGAGCCTTCGGTCTCGCCGACCACCTCCTGGATCGCTGGCGGTCGCTGGTCGGCGCCCTGCAGGCCGAGCAGTGGGCACTGGAACTGCGGGCCCGGCCCGTCGCGGTCGGCCTGTATGTCGTCTCGGACGGTCTGCTCGGTTATGCCCTGGGGCTTTTTTGGGCGCTGTGGCTCGTGGCGCAGGGCCAGCTTGGCCTACCCGCCTTCGCCGCGGCGGTCGCCGCCCTGACCAGTTTCCGGTCGTGGTGGGAACTCGCGGTGGTGCGGCTTCACCTGACGCACGATCACTCCCTGGAGCTGGCCGACCTCTTTGCCTTCGTCGACGCGCCGCTCACGGAGCCCGACGCCCCCACGCCCCAACCGTTTCCCGCGCCGCTGCGCCACGGCGTCGCCGTGGAGGACCTGGGTTTCACCTATCCCGGCGCGTCGCTGCCCGCGCTGCGCGGCGTGTCCTTCGCCCTGGCGCCTGGCGAGCGGGTGGCCCTAGTTGGACCCAACGGCGCCGGCAAGAGCACCCTGGTGCGCTGCCTGCTCGGCGTCTACCGGCCCACCACGGGCCGGGTGTGCTTTGACGGCGTGCCGCAGGAGGCGATGGCCCCGGCCGAGTTGCGCGCGCACCTGGCGGCGGTCTTTCAGGAGCACGCGCGCTTCCGGTTGACCCTGCGCGAAGGCATCGGTTTCGGCCGCGTCGAGGCTCTGGGGGATGAACCGCGCATCCTTGCCGCAGCCCGGCGGGGTGGGGCGCAGGACGTGCTGCGCGACGTACCCGGCGGTTTGGATGCCTGGCTCGATCGGGCACGCCCCGGCGGCACCGACCTTTCCGGCGGCCAATGGCGGCGGGTGGCGGTGGCGCGGGCCCACATGCGCGACGCCGACATCCTGGTCTTGGACGAACCGACGGCGGCCCTCGATCCGGAGGCGGAAACGGAGCTCTTCCATGCCTTTGCCGCCATGGCCAAAGGACGGACCGCGATCCTGGTCAGCCACCGCTTGGGGTTTGCCCGTCTGGCGGACCGCGTCCTGGTCCTGGACGGCGGGCGGTTGGTGGAGGAGGGCAGCCACGACGCCCTGGTGGCGCGGGGTGGGCTGTATGCCGAGCTGTGGGCGGTCCAGGCGCAGCGGTATACGGGATGAGGGGGTGGGGCCGAGGGGCGCAAGAAGGGCCGCCGGCCGGTGCCACAAGCGGGGAGCGACTAAAGCGGCACACCAGGCGCCAAACGCGCGGCGGACCTTTCACCCCAGGGGCCCGCGCTTTGTGGGTGGTCGCCGACGCGACGGCCACAGCGATCTGCCGCAACGATCCCCGCATTTCTGCCGCGGCGCAGATACCAACCGATACCAAACGGGCCGATGGGTGTGAGGAACGGCGTTCTCCGACGTGGCCGCGGCGCCGGGTGCGACAAGCCGGGCGTGAGGATCCATGCGGCGGGTGGTGTGGATGGGGGAGGCGCCGCAATTGTGCCGGCTGCGGCCGATCACGCGTCCAGCCAGCGCCGGTTCTCCGCGCGGCAACGGGACGCAACTGGGGGATTGCCGGCACGGGCTTGTGCGGCGGCAGGCCGCGTCTGTTAAGTAGGTGCAAAAGCGTCGAGTCTCCTGGCTGGGATCTGGCGCCAGGAGCCAGGGGGCAAGTGCGGTAAGCTGGCATCACCTCCCTGGAGTCGGCGGAGCCCCCCCGAGCGCCTCCCTCCGGACCCCGGAATCCGAGTTCAAGTCCTCACCCCGGCATGTCTACGTTCATCTTGACACAGAGGGGGGTAGGCTCGGCCGCCGCTGGCACCGTTCCCCTCGGCTCAGGCACACACGATATACTGGTGCCGCTGCGAAGGCGCCTTCTGAAGCGGGAGACCGACTAGGGGGGACGACACGGATGGCACAGTCCATCACCAGCGAACGCCTGGAAGAAACCGTGGTCCGTCTCGTCGCCACACTGGATCCCGAGGAAGTGTTGCTCTTCGGGTCGCGTGCCCGCGGAACGCATCGCCCTGACAGCGATGCGGACCTACTCGTCGTTCTGCGGGCCGGCTCGGTACCGTCCGGGGACCCTCGGGCCTTGGCCTGGAAAACGGTGCGCGGAGATGTAGAACATCCTGGGATTCTCGCGGACGTGTTCACCTACTACCCAGAGGATTTGCGACGGCGCCTGGCTGCGGGAAGCACCGTCGTCCGTGACGCGCTGGCGGAGGGTGTCCTCCTCTATCCGCGACACGGCGGACGCAGCCAGTATGCGGAACTCGCGGGGGAGTGGGCGCGCGTGGGGGCCGTGGATGAATGGTTGAGATTCGCCGAGGAAGATCTGGGTGACGCGGAGGCGCGCTTGACCGACCGCCGCCCTGTTTGGCGGAACATTGCTTACCATGCGCAGCAGGCGGCGGAAAAGGCCATCAAGGCGTTGATCTTCCATCTCGGCGGCCCCCTGAACCGCACCCACGATATTCTGGAACTGCTGCTTACCGTGTCCGACCTGAACAGGGACATCGGCACCGCGTTCCTACTGGCGCACGGCAACGCGGGCGCACGGTTGACGGGTTTCGCCGTCGAGCCCCGCTACCCTGGGGACACAACGGTTACGCAAGTGCAGGCCAAGGAAGCATTGGAAACGGCACAAGGCATCGTGGCCATGGTGCGCGCGGCCATCTCGCCCGGCGCGTGAGCGCGCCCCCGTCGCGCTACCACCGCCGTTCCTTGGCCGCACTCCACGCCAGGGCGCCCGCTGCGCAGGACCGTCTCGGTGGCGGCGCCTCATTGGCCAGGTGGGCGCGCGCCCTGTGTTTGGCCGTGATCCGCGCACGATACGTGTCCGTGCGTCGCCCTGGCCAGCGAGCCTCCACGGGCACGGTCTGGGGCGGCAGGCCGCTCGTGCACGGTATGCAGGGGCCGCCTGGGCGGGTCAGCGTACCGTGCCCGCCACTCCCTGGCCAGGGCGAGGCCGGCGCTGGCTCGCGGACACGTATCTGGTTCGGAATGTGGCCCAAAAGCCCATACGCCTCCAGCAAGTGCAGGCCAAGCGCCCAACACCCCAGATCGCGGCCTTCCAAGAAGGCTCCGAGCGGGGGTGGGGGGGCGGGTTTCACTCCAACGACCACCCAAGCCCGTGAGGCGCTGCCTCACGCGTCGGTTCGGCCGCTGCCCACGTCCGCATCTTGGTCTCCCAGTTGGGCAGCCCGGTCGGCGGCGGCCTCGAACCCTTCGAGCGCGGCCTCGATATCCGCCAAGTCTTCTCCGCCGATCATGTCGTAGAGCCGGCCGTTGTCGACCAAGAGGTAGCCGTGTACCATCCGGTTGCGGAATCGGAGCATCTCGTGGTATCGCGGCATTCGCTCCGCATCCAAGACTTTTTCGCGCACCATGGTCAGAAACGCGTCGTGCGCGTCCGTGGGCGCGTGATCGGCGAGCTTCGCCGACAGATGATAGGCAACATCGATCAAGGCCTCGATGCCCGTTTGGAACTGATAGCGCACCGCCGCTGGAAGGTAGCGATCCGCGACAAACGCCTCGCGGGTCACGGTAGCGGGCAGCGCTCGGAGTGCACGCAGTTGATCGCGCACATAGCCGCCGCGTTGCCGGACGCGATCCATATCAACGCGCACGGCCGGTCGCCCGCGCCATCCGAATTTCCGCCTGGGCAACCCGGTGCCGCGGCGCGTTCTGTCGGTAGGCTTGCGCGACGTGCTCCAGGAAGTCCGTATAGGCGCCGCGATCGCCCACGAAGGACAGGCGCCCGTCGCGCAGGACCGTCATGGCAAAGAGCGGCTGCGCCTCGTCGAGCACCGTGACCTCAAACGGATGCCCGTCCAGGGTACCCAAGGCCGCCATCAGTTCCCCTTCGAGCGCGAGCCCGGCCCGAAAACGCGCGTGGTCGGTCTCGCCGGCGAATGGCTGTCGGATCACCCCGACGTCGATGTCACTGTCCGGACGACACCGACCCAAGGTCGAGCCGAAAAGGTAGGCCGCCGCCACCCTCGGCACACGTGCGCAGGCGGCGGCGATCCGCCGGACCGCCTCCTCGCGGTCGATCTCCACAAGGGCGGTCACACCAAGCACCTCCTGCTGGCCCCGCAGCAAAGAGCGTTGCGCTCGTGCCGCGCCCGACCGCGGTAGCAGCATAGCACGACGTGTGGATCTTGCGTTTCCCGCTACGCCCCGCTTCATCGAGCCTTCCAGGATAAAATGCTTCAGGCCCCCTTCAGAACGACGACGGCCTGGCAACATCCCGATCAGGGAAGCCTACTCTACTCTTACAACGACGAGACCGCTGCGCAGGAGTCTGTCGCCGCGCCGCGAGTTGAGCCCCAGGCCATGGATGACGGAAGCGCCCGATACGCCGGTCGCCGCGAAAGCGTGGTCACGGGTAGGCGTGCTCCGCACGGGCCAGTGACCGTGCGGTGGCCGGGCGGTAGCCCACGACGCTGTTCCAATGCCCGTCGGCGCCCCGCACCCAGGACGCGCGCGTGTTGGCTGAACTCGAATCGCCACAGGCGGCGCGGAACACCAGCGTCCCCGGGCCGGCGGGCAATCCCGGCGCCCTGCCGGTCGAGGATGGTGCCGCCGTCCCAACTGAGGGCAGACCATCCCGCGCCCACCCGGACCGTGACGCCAGGTCCCCTGGGCGCGTCCCGCCGGTGAGCACAGCCCGACCGCCACGGTGTATGCGTGGCGGTCGGCGCGTACCCACGCGCCGAGAGGAACCGCAGGCGGTGCCCCGCCAGCGAGATTTCCCACGCTGCCAGCGGGTGTCTGGTGGCATGCCGGTCTGTCCCAGAGATGGCCACCAGGGCCTGACGGATAGGGGCACCAAGTCCAACCGCTGGCGGCGGTGGGCCACCGCGCGCCGCGCAGCCCGCCAGGACGGCCATTAGCAGCAAGCTCGTGGCTCCGGACGCCGCGTGCGCGACGTTCTGCGGCCAACACCATCCCTCCATCCGCGGGCATCCTTGAGGTCCAAAGATCGGAGTGGTGTCAGCCGTTGCCCGATTTGGCTGACAAACCGCGACACCTGCCATTCATGCCGCCCCAATCCGGCTTGTGCCGGTCGCCCCTGGATCCTCCCGATCGTTACCGGGCAGGGGCCGACCCCATGACGCTTGAGTGGGGTCGGCGGGCCAGTGGGGTCCGGCGCCTCTCGCGGCAAGCCGCTTGCGCACGCACGCCGGACCAGCAACCGGCCCCACCACGGGTCGGCGCCTCCCGGCACCCACCGCAAGGGCATCCGGCCGCGGGGGCATCCGGCCGCGGGGGCATCCGTTGTTGTCCTACGGTATGGGATCCGGGTAGCGATAGCGCCGCAGCACAGTCAGGGCGTGGAGATGTATGCTGATGGCGACGCCGCGCTCAGCGGGAAGATCGTGGCGCCCTGCGGTGTACACCGGGCGGCGCAAGGCTACGGGTGATGCCAGGAAGATTGGGAACGGGGGTGTGATCACCGTGACCGTCGGAATAGGGCATCCAGTCAAGAGAGGGCGGGTTGCCGCCGACCGACGCGCGGTGGCGGACTTTTGCCGGACCCACGGAGTCCGCGAGATGT